>JANMHK010000249.1:0-2695 GCA_031375135.1 Sphingobacteriales bacterium
CGTCCCAGTCAGGCAGTTGCTTGGTCACAATCATTGGGCGACCAGAGACCAAAATCACGATCAGTTTTTCGCAGACCTTGCGCATATTCTCGGTCATTTTGATCTCGCTGCCTGCGCCAACATTCGTTTTGCCACTCACCGTCCTGATCTGGCCGTCCAGTTCCCGGATGGTTTTTGCAGAGGCATTGATGATACCTTGTTGTTCTGCGAGTTGCATGTTCACATCGTCGATCTTTTCTTTCTTTCTGGTATTGGTCTGATTGCCTGCATTTGCAGCGATCTTTCTGTTGATGTCGTCGATCTGGTTTCTCATGGTAGCGTCTGTACCACCTTGTTGATTAAGCTGGGCAAGAAGGTCTCTTTTTCTGCTCTGCAATCTCAACACTTCTTCCGTTGCCCCGGTGCTGCCGGCAACTGTTCCCTGGAGGATATCAAGCTGACTCTTCAAGCTCTCATAAGTTGAGCTGGCTGTATTGAATCTTGATTTTTCTTCAGTAAGACGTGACTGGAGACTGGTCAGGGTCTGAAGGGCGGCCGAACTTGCTTCTTCAGGGTTCACGGCACCTTGTCTTTTCTTTTCAGTGATCAGCAGGCTGGTCAGGGAGTCCACCCTGCGTTGCTGGGATTGCATAAAACTTCCAATCGTATCGGCCGTTTGCTTGCCGCGTTGGCTGCTAAGCGTTTCGTAGAACCTGAGATATTCGAGTCCCACGGTATTTACCACACTTGCAGAGGTGAACGGGTCCTTACTGCGATAGGCAACGTCGATATAGTCTGTACTTGGAATTCTGTTGATCTTAATATTACTGCTGATCGTACCGTAGCCAAAGCCATACATATCGATCGCCTCGATGATTTTCTTCTCGTAAGGGATTGTGGGGTCAAGTATTTCCTGCCTGGCAATTTTATTTCCCAGCACCCTGGCCGTACTGTCGCTGTAAACAAATTGGATCAGCTCTCTTTTAGCCTCATCGGTAAAAGTCTGCTTCTTTATTTCGTCTTTGTATTTCTCGATATCATTTAGGAGCAGGCGATAGGACACCATGCCTAAAACCGTGGGCGATTTAAAAGTGGCGATAACATTATTAATGCCGATCTCTGTTTCTGCCCATCCACTTCCCATGCCCCCTGAAAGGCTGATCCTCTGAGCTCCGGCACCCGTGGAATACTGGGCGGCGGATGTATAATATTTCGGCTGGGAGTAACTAAAGGCGAATGCCAGAAAGGCAGCGAGGGCTGTGAAACCAAGAATGATCCATTTTCTGTTCCAAAGTACCCTTAAAAGATAAGCGAAGTCCATATGGTCGGTTTACGGTTAATGAAATGATATATAATGTTATAACAACGATTCAATGACGATTACATTGTTCGCGGAGGAAAAGTCGCCGAAAGTAAAAAGGAGTTGTTTTGTGGTTTCCTTTTTTCTGAGAGGCTTTAATTGAAGTCCTTTCCTAATGCTGCACATTGCAGGCTTTTCAAGGAATATTAGCTGGAAATTTCATGGAAGGATCCGGTAAGCACGGTCTGAGGTTTAGAAAGCAGGTGCAAAATACATGAAAAACTGAGTTTTTTATAATTATTTCAAGGTTTTTATCCCCCGATATACCAGTTGACATTGGTTCTCCGTTATTTTACCATTGATTCTCATTTATTTATGTTTTTGATAGAAATTTTGTTCTGGCTCCTGATTGGGATCGTACTCTATACATATGTCGGGTATGGGATTTTTCTGTGGATCATGATGAAATTCAGGAAAAAAGACGTTGCATTACAAATTCAAACTGGCAATGAAAATTTGCCAAGGATCGCACATGTAATAGCCGCGTACAATGAAGAGGATTTTATCACCCTCAAAATTCAGAATTCTTTGTCGTTGGACTATCCATCCCATTTGTGTAGAACGATCGTAGTTGCAGACGGATCATCGGATGCAACTGCAAATATTGTGAAAGAATTTCCCCAGGTCGAGCTTTTGTTTGAACCAACAAGGAAAGGAAAGGTGGCTGCAATAAATCGTGCAGTTGCTCAAACCCACAATGTGGATATCCTGATATTCAGCGATGCAAATACATTACTCAATACTTCGGCGTTCCGGCATATTACAGATCATTATCGGGATCCACTCGTAGGTGGTGTGTCTGGTGAGAAGAAAGTTATTTCAGACGGTCAGGTACCCGGACAGGGCGAAGGTCTTTACTGGAAATATGAATCTGTGCTAAAAAAACTGGATTCAGACTTTCATTCTGTGGTAGGTGCCGCGGGGGAGTTGTTCTCCATAAGAAGGGAACTTTTTGAATCGGTGCCGGAACATATAATACTTGACGATTTTTATATTTCGCTCAACATATGCAGGCGAGGGCTCCTGGTTCGCTACGAACCCCGCGCATTTGCCATGGAGACGCCATCTTTTTCATTGAAGGATGAAAAGAAAAGAAAGGTCAGGATCAGTGCGGGAGCTTTTCAATCGATGGTGATTATGAAAGACCTCCTGGATATCACGAGGTATGGCAAATTATCTTTTCAGTATATCTCCCATCGTGTTTTCAGATGGGCAATCTGCCCCTTTGCACTTCCCCTTATTTTATTGTTGAATGTGTTTATCGTTGTTGGTGGGGGAAGTTTCCCATATGTTCTATTGCTTGCCAGTCAGTTGCTGTTTTATGCCCTCGCTTTTGTGGGATGGCTTGGTTCAGGA
>JANMHK010000266.1:0-3237 GCA_031375135.1 Sphingobacteriales bacterium
GTTTGTGCTAACACTGACGAGATAGTCCATCCGGTCACCGCGATTAATATCCATGCACTGTGCAATAGGACCAAGACCATGTGTAGGGTAGAGGCTGCCATTGCGTTTTGCATTTTCTTTCAGTCGCCACATATCTGCATAGGCATTCTTATTGAACAACCAGCCCTTTGAAAGATCGTGAATATATGCGCCTTCTCCATGAAGAAGGTCGCCGAACAGTCCGTTCCTGGCCATATTGAGGGTGAGCATTTCGAAGAAATCGTAACAACAGTTTTCAAGCATCATACAATGCTTTTTTGTTTTCTCTGATGTTTCAACCAGATCCCAGCATTCATCCATCGTTACTGCTGCAGGAACTTCCACCGCTGCATGCTTACCGTTCTTCATGGCCATGATGGCGATGGGTGCATGCATGTACCATGGGGTTGGCGTGTAGATGAGATCGCAATGATTGCTTTCGCATAATGCTTTCCAGCCTTCTTCACCACTATAGGCGATGGCTGCGGGCCTGCCTTGTTTGGCCAAAGTTTTCTGTGCTTTTTCAACCCGATCCGGAAACTTGTCGCAAAGGGCAGTGATCTCTACGCCATCGATATAACTCAAACGCTCAACAGCGCCGGAACCGCGTTGACCAAGTCCAATAATACCAATCCTGACTATGTCCAATTTTGGAGCAGCATAACCCGACATGTTGAAACGGGGCCTTGGGGCATACAATAAGGGCTGATCTTTTGCTTTAGCTTCTAATCCGGTAGCCAGTGCACCAGCGCCTAAACTAATGTTGCGTAAGAATTTTCTTCTGGTCGGGTTCATATTTGTTGTTGTTGGAATTGGCTAATTTAAGTTTTATTACATTTAATGGTGCTTTATTTCCTTGCTAAAATTATCATGACCCCTGCACTGGCCTGTTATTTCAGGAAGTCATCTTTTCTCCATGCAAACCGGATTCCGGAAAAAGGCCCGGTAGTTGTTATTTCCAATCATGCCGCCTCGTTTCTGGATGCCATTCTGATGGGGGTGATGCTGAAAAGATCCATTCACTATTATGCGCGCGGAGACATCTTCCAAAAACCCTGGGTGAGAAAGATACTTGCGAGTCTTCACATGATTCCAATCTACAGTGCTGATCTCGCCAAGGCGGACTTGCATCGGAATGCAAAAAGTTTTGATGAGGGTTCAACCGTGTTGAAGAATGGAGGACTGTTATTGATCTTCCCCGAAGGGCTCAGTCGTTTGGAAAGGAATATCATGCCTTTAAAAAAAGGGGTCTCCAGGGTCATTTTACAAGCGCTTGACAGCCACAAGGAGATTCATGTTACGGTGGTGCCCATCGGGATCCATTACACAAGACATGCGTTCAGGGCAGATGTTCAAATGATCACTGGCGAAGTGGTAGATGTATCCGGATATCGGGAGGAGTATGCGATGAATGCACCAAAAGCAGTTAACCATCTTACAGAAGAACTTGACCGCATCTTTCAACCTGTGGTATTGTTTGTGAAACAGGAAGACAGATCTGTGCTTGTAGAACAGCAGTTGCATATGCTTGCGCATGAAACGAGGGGTGCATTTAATCAGGATGTTTTTGACAGGCAGAAAGCACTTTGTAACACAGTCAGCCAGTTGGACGAACTGGCTTGCTATGAACTTGGCCAAAAACAGGACCGTTATTTTGCAACCTTGAGTTTGCAGGAAGTGAACGATAAAAGCCTTACCGGCGGAACAAAATATGCGGGCCCTTTACCATGGCTGGTATTGGGCTTTCCCGTCTTTGTTGCTGGCGCGTTGTTAAACATCATGCCGTACTGGTTGGGCAGGTATGTGGCCGACAAGAAAGTGACCCGGGCAGATTTTTATACCAGTGTGCTTATATCTGTTTCTGCTTTCTCCTATTTGATCTGGTTGATCATATGGCTTGCCATCGCTATGATCACCAATAACGATCTCTTGTTGATCATTTTTGCGGTCTCTCCATTTTTATCATGGCTTGCCCTGAAATGGATGGATGAGTTCAGGGATTGGAAATTTCAGGTGAGGTTGGATACTTTATTGGCATCGGATCCTGCTTTGATCAATGATTTACAACGACAAAGAAATGAGCTTCGCCGTTTTGAAAGCATCATGAAAGTTCAGGATCGTCTTTAAGCAGATCGGGTCTTCTTGTGCGGGTTCTATTGAGTGCTTCATCATGTCGCCATGCGTCTATTTTCTTAGGGTCCCCGCTTAGCAAGATATCAGGCACCTTCATATCTCGAAAATCCGCAGGTCTGGTATAAACCGGCGGCGCCAGGAGATTATCCTGGAAAGAATCAAAAAGCGCGGAAGTTTCATCTCCCAATACGCCGGGTATCAATCTTCCAATCGTATCGGTCAGCACGGCGGCACCTAGTTCGCCACCGCTCATGACATAATCCCCGATTGAAATTTCCATCGTCACATATTTCTGGCGAATGCGTTCATCTATACCCTTATAGTGCCCGCAGATCATCAGCAGGTTGTTTTTCAATGAGAGTCTGTTTGCAATAGATTGATTCAGGGTAATTCCATCCGGGGTGAGGTAGATGATCTCATCGTAAGTTCTTTCAGCAGATAGTTCTTCTATGGCATTGGCTAAAGGTTCGGGCATCATCACCATGCCTGCGCCACCACCGAATTGATAGTCGTCGATCTGTCCATGTTCATTCACCGCCCATTTCCGCAAGTGATGAACCTGCACTTCGAGCAAGCCTTTATCTTTTGCCCGCTTCATGATGGAATGGTTTAAAGGGCTTTCGAGTAATTCAGGCAGAACAGAGATGATGTCAATATGCATGATTCAAATATACAATCGCGGAATTTGGTCACTCGAAAAAATCATCCAGGTCGCGGCGTTCTTTTTTGGTAGGCCGGCCAATTTTCGACTGACGTTTTCCAGTATTAAATGCAGCGGCCTGGTATTCCATTCTCTGTATTTCTTCAGCAGGGGTGATATCAAGATAATATTTCACTGCGTCTGTATACTGTACCCGGTGGTTGAGCAATTCAACCACTTTGATCACCCATTTTCGTTTCTCGGCCCTAATCTCATATTCCTCTCCGATGACCACCGGCCGTGCACGTTTCACAGGGAGCCCCGCCAATTTTACTTTTCCTTTATCACAGGCTTCCGATGCCAGGGACCGGGTTTTGAAGATCCGGATGGCCCACAGGTATTTATCGATCCTCAGTTTCTCTTTTTCAGCCATGTTGCAAGGTCTG
>JANMHK010000272.1:0-6530 GCA_031375135.1 Sphingobacteriales bacterium
ACATAGCCCCGGCCTTTATCCAGCGTGGCTTCCACAACGGTACCGTTTGCCTCTTTCTCTGGATTGGCTTTCAGGTTCAGCAATTCAGCTTCCAGCAATACCTTTTCAAGAAGCAGATCTACGTTGAGACCTTTCTTCGCAGATAATTCCTGGCTCTGGAATTTACCACCCCATTCTTCCACCAACAGGTTCATACCTGCTAGCTGTTCGTATATTTTTTGCGGATTAGATCCGTCTTTATCAATCTTATTAACCGCGAAGATCATTGGAACACCAGCGGCTTGTGCATGGCTGATCGCTTCTTTCGTTTGCGGCATCACTGCATCGTCCGCAGCGATTACGATCACCGCGATATCTGTCACTTTCGCACCACGTGCACGCATAGCCGTAAAGGCTTCGTGACCAGGTGTGTCAAGGAAGGTGATGGATTTGCCGGTTGGCAGTTCCACCTGGTAAGCACCAATGTGCTGGGTGATACCGCCCGCTTCACCTGCTACTACGGTTGTGTTTCTTATATAATCGAGCAAGGATGTTTTACCATGGTCTACATGACCCATGATGGTTACAATTGGTGAACGAGGATAGGTGTTTTCACCTTCATCTTCATCAGCCACATCTTCCATCTCCATCTGCTTTTCCATATCGATGAACTCCACTTCGTAGCCAAACTCTCCGGCTACAAGCTCAATCACCTCTGCATCCAGACGCTGATTAATGGACACCATGATGCCAAGGCTCATACATTTACTGATCACATCCGCAAAGCTGGCATCCATCAATGATGCGAGTTCACTTACACTGATGAATTCAGTAACCTGTAATTTATTATCTTCTCCGCCCTCTCCCGTTGAGTCTGCCATTTCATCACGCTTGGCCCTGCGGTATTTAGCTTTGAGGCTTTTACCACGACCAGCAGATCCGGCGAGTTTTGCCTGGGTTTGCCTGATTTTTTCCTGGATTTCTTTTTCGTCGATCTCTTTCGGTTCTCTTTTCTTCTCGGGACGGAACCTTGAAGGTGTTGATGGTTTTTGACCACCCTGCGGCCTGGGGCCACCTGCTCCGCTACCTGCAGTTTTTAAGGTAGGCTTGAATTGTCCGCTTCCTGCAGCAGGACTGGCGCCTTTCTTTTCGATGGGGATGCGTTTACGCTTACGCTTCTCTTCCAGCGCACGATTTTTTTGCTCAATGTCTACGGGGAGTTCTATCCTCCCGACAATTTTTGGCCCTTCCAGTTCGGGAGCTTCTATTTTCATTTTGTCCGGCTGGACTTCTTTAACATCTTCTGCTACAGGCACTTCCACTTCCAAAACAGGTTTGGGAATTTCAGGTACTACCATCTCCGGTTCTGGTTCCGGTTTAACCTCTACCTTTTTCTCTGTTTTCTTTGATTTCTTAGGTCTTGTAGAAGAATCGATAGCATCCAGGTCGATCTTATCTAAAATTTTCGGACCATCAACGATTGGTGCTTCTATCTTGACTATCTCAGGAGTTACCACTTCAGGCTGAGGAATCTCAACGGGAGGGAGTTCCGCAACAACTTTAGGCTCGGGAGGTGCTTCTTCAACTACTGCTGCAACTACAGCCACCGGAACTTCCTTCTCTACGGCTTTCTTCTTAGTATCCTTTTTAAAGAGGATCTCTTCTTCGTCTTTCTTCTTCTTACCTTCTGTAATGTTCCCTTTAGGGATCTCTATCTGATCACTCTTGATCTTAGCGGCTTTGTCTGACGAGAACTCCTGCTGGAGCGACCTGTACATATCCTCTGCCAACTTCGAAGTAGGCTTAAGGTCGTCCTTATTGAATCCCTTGCTGATCAGGAAGTCCACAAGGGTGTCTTTACCAATGTTGAACTCCTTGGCAGCGGCCATTAATCTGGGTGTATTACTTTCTGACATTTACGACTTTATCTATTTAAAATTCCGGATCACATCCCGGATATTGGACTCCGGAGCCCTTAAGGGATCCGGAATTCTTTAATTACTCTTTTTCAAATTCTGCCTGCAGAACTTTTCTGATCTCGTCTATGGTTTCTTTTTCCAGGTCAGTACGCCTCTCGAGCTCGTCAATGGACAGATCGAGTACGCTTCTGGCCGTATCACAACCGATGCGCTTTAGCTCATCGATCACCCATGGTTCGATCTCATCTGTAAATTCATCCAGATCGATATCATATTCATCCATCTCGCCTTCGGTATCCCGGTACACATCAATATTATACCCGGTAAGTTCTTCAGCAAGTTTGATATTAACACCCCTTTTACCAATGGCCAGTGAAACCTGCTCTGGAGATACGAATACCTCGGCGGTTTTATTTTCCTGGTCAATGTTCATTCTGCTGATCTTAGCAGGCGTCAAACCGCGCTGGATCAACAGCTGCACATTATTGGTCCAATTGATCACGTCAATATTTTCATTCTTCAACTCCCTCACGATGCCATGTATACGGCTACCCTTCATACCCACACAGGCACCAACGGGATCGATTCTGTCGTCATAACTTTCAACCGCCACTTTTGCCCTTTCGCCCGGTTCGCGAACGATCTTACGGATCACGATCAATCCGTCAAATATCTCCGGCACCTCAATTTCCAGCAATTTAGCCAGGAAGGATGAATGGGTACGGGAAAGTATAATTACCGGACTGTTATTTTTCATCTCCACCTTCTTGATCACGGCCCTGATGCTCTCTCCTTTCTTGAAATAATCAGAAGGGATCTGTTCAGATTTTGGAAGGATCAGTTCGTTACCATCTTCATCCAGTAACAAGACTTCCTTTTTCCATACCTGGTAAACTTCCGCGCTCAGGATCTCGCCCATGCGGTCACCGTATTTCTTAACCAGGTGACTTTTCTTGAGGTCGCTGATCCTACTCGCCAGAGTTTGCTTGGCAGCAAGTATGGCGCGACGGCCGAAGTCCATGATATCCACCGGCTCGTACAGCTCTTCACCCACTTCAAAGTCGGGCTCTATCTTAGTTGCTTCTGAATAAGCGACCTCAGCCAAAGGATCCTCAACCGCACCATCGTCCACGATGATCCTTCGCCTCACGATCTCGAGGTCACCTTTTTCGGTGTTTACGATCACGTCGAAATTCTCATCCGAACCATATTTCTTTCGGAGTAATGTTTTGAAAACATCCTCTAAAACTTTCATCAGGGTGGGGCGGTCAATGTTTTCCGCGTCTTTGAATTCCTGGAAGGATTCTATTAAGTTGATACTCGCCATAGCATTGCATTTTACCTGTAAACAGGGATCGTTAAAATATAACCTGGACCTTTGTTGTTTTTATGTTATTGAATGGTATCGAATGCGAAACCGTTTCTTTCTTCTTGTTTTTCCCCTTCGTTTCCTCCACTACAATCTGATCCTCGCCCACCTCTTTCAAGATGCCTTCTGTTTTCGCTCCGTCCACCAGTGTTACTTCCACCTGTCTGTTGATGTTCTTACGGTATTGGCGGATCATTTTCAAGGGTTCGTCAAGACCGGGAGAAGATACTTCAAGCGCAAAATTCCCGTCGGTATAAAGCTCTTGTTCTTCGATCAGCTTATACATCTTCCTATTTACAGAAACACATTTTTCAATGCTTACGCCCTGATCCCCGTCAATAAAAACCTTGATATTATTGGTGGGTTTTATCCGGATCTCGACAAGGAAAAAACCTTCATCACCACGAAGAACCTGATTCACAAGCCCTTCCAATTTCGCGATTTGCAGTTCGTTATTCATTTCCGGTAAAAACAGAAGGGAACGTCACCCGTTCCCTTCTACTGTTTCTGTTTCCGGTGCGAATGTAGGACAGAATTGACTGAAAACAAAAAAAATCAGCTTCGGGCCGGGTAAAAACATGAGTTCTGTCAGCCTGCCAACCGTTCCCTTGCCATGGAAAATGAGTACCTTACACCAATACATTTTATATGGCCACTGATCAGAATTTCAAAGGTTTCTATGCGGAAAACAAGGCTTTGCTTAAAGAGTATATCGACTTAAGGCTGAACCTGATCAAGCTTCAGGGTATCAAAGTAGCGTCAAAATCACTCGGCCTGTTGATTGTGATCTTCCTGGTGGGATTCCTGGCCCTGTTCACGCTCCTGTTTATGGGAATGAGTTTTGCCTGGTGGTTGACCAATCTCACGGGCAGCGCCGTTCTTGGATTTGGGGCCGCTGGCGGCTTATTCTTTATGTTGTTGCTGGTGGTGATCGTATTCCGCCGGCCCCTGGTTCAAAATCCGCTGGTTCGGCTATTCATCCGGGAAACGTCGAAGGACCTTCACCAAAACGATAATTAGCATGGGAAAGATCAATAGTATTAACAGCCTGGAGCTCGAAATGGAAAAAATGCGACTGCGGATGCGGTCTATCGAAAACAAGTTGGACGATAACCTGAACGGCCTGCAGGATAATTATGGAATGATGGCACTTAATTCAGTGCTCGGAAAGGAAAAAAAGGCGAAAATTCACTCGTTTTGGGCAAAAATGGCTGATAAACTGCTCGAAAACCCAAAATTGCACAACAATATTGGAAAATGGGTGGATAGGCTGGCAGATAAGTTGGCAGCCGGAATCGCTCCTGAGGAGGAGGCTTCAACGAACGATGAGAAGCCTGTACATTAATCCCCCGCATTTAGGCGCCAGACCCTCCTTCCCACAGAACTCCCCCGTACCCTGGGTGCAGGCTATTTATCTTTCTTGATTTCTTCGAACTCAATATAGTCGCCGATGCCATCCGTGGCATGGTCGGATTTGCCCTGCTGCGGAGCTTCCTGCTGCGTTCTCTGCTGATATTGCTGTTGTTGCTGCTCCATTTGTTCGCGCGCGGCAGCAAACTGCTTACGAATCTTTCCGGTTGTGGTGATGATGGGAATGATCAGGTCAAACACCAGTTTAAACAGTAAGTACGCTAAAAAAGCATAAAATATAAACCTGAGAAACATAGTTCTGTAAAGTTAGGGATGTTTCAATTTTATTGGGAAGATGGTTTGTTAAACTCTTCGCGCTGATCATCATTCCCATACCCAACGGGTATTCGTTTAGCCCCGTTTTGAGCTCAAACCTGAAGATCAGACGCCCTCCCTGCAAAAGCCACAAAAAGCTTTGCGAAAAATGATATATTTTAACCCTCAAAGATCAAAGGATGGGTAAAAAGAAGCATGTCATCAAGAGCAAGAATAGTGAAACGCCGACGAGGCCAACCACAGCATCGGCCCCAAACAGCTACCCTTTCATCTCGATGCCCATCCTGTTCATTGTGCTGCTCCTCATTACCGAGTGGATACCAGACAGCGGCGCAGGGGACCCGATGTTTCCGCAATGGTATTATCTGGGATTCGTCAGTCTTCTTTCCACCCTATATCTGCTGATCTCAAAAAGCCCCAATATTAAAGAAGCCATTTCCAGGTTTACGATAACCACATTCAATGGCTTTTATCTGCTGTTCATTATCCTCGCCGCCTTGTCCATTGCATGGGCATGGAATAAACCCGAAGCCCTTTCGACGTTAACTTATTTCCTTGTCACGGCGGTTTGTTTTTTCAACCTGGGCGTAATGCTGTATGGCAGAAAAGACCTGTTTCTTCCTTTAGCTTACCTGATCAGCTTTGTACTTTTTTTGCAGACCATCCTCACCTGTTCCAATTTCTTTCAGCAAATGGGCACCGAACGATTAGACAAGATCATCATGTCCATCAATTTAAACACGGGCAACAAGAACATATTGGCAGCAGGCATTATGATAAAACTTCCGTTCCTGTTTTATCTGATGTTGAAGGATGGCAATTTTAGAAAAACAATTTGCGCACTGTTATTTACACTCACCGCCTTTTCTGTCATTGTTTTATCGTCACGCGAATCCCTTTTAAACCTGATCGTTCAATCTTTGCTTTTCCTCGTTTTTACGGTTTATGTTTTCAGAAAGGAGCAAAAATTAAAGCAGCTTCCTGTCCAACTTGCGTTCATATTACTCCCCCTGGGTATTGCTTATTTCACGTCGGCCGCAGCCATCAGTGAAGCAAAAAAATTCAGCACCAATAATGAGTTGACCAGCGATCTGCTGACCCGACTTTCTTCCATCGAACTTTCCCGTGAGGGATCCAGTTTCAGGGTTGACCAATGGCAAAATGCCCTGCAATTCATGGCCAACCGGCCTTTAACGGGAGCAGGGCTTGGCAATTGGAGGATCTATGCTTTGCTGAATGAAAAATACAGCACCAATTTTATTTCGTCCAAACATGTGCATAACGACTTCCTTCAAATGGGATCTGAGACGGGCATACCCGGTTTCTTGCTATATATATCAATGTTCTTAATATTGATCTGGTATTCCTTTCGGATCTGCCTTCGGCAGGAAGATAAGCAGCTAAGGGATCTTGGTTTTGTTCTGGGATCTGCTGTTGTTGCCTATGCCATAGATGCCACGTTTTCCTTTCCCCATGAAAGGCCTGTTGTACAAATCTTATTTATTATCATTTCTGCATTCCTGGTCGGTTTATATGCCAACAGATTCCCATTGCAAAAAACGGTTCCCGCATTCCTG
>JANMHK010000378.1:0-14292 GCA_031375135.1 Sphingobacteriales bacterium
TCTTCTTCTTCTTCCGGTGTTCCGATCTTGTCTTCATTGACAGTGATGTGGAAACAAGCCTGCATTCTTTCGAATTTTACAAAACATGCTTCTTTATCTCTCATGTCCATCAGGGCATCGATCAGCACATCCAGATTTTTCTGTGAATGTTTCTGCTCGGTTCCAAAGCGTACCCATGAGATATCAATGGTAGTGCCATATAAATGAGCACTCTCTTTGATCGCGTTGGGGTTCACCCTGGTCAGTTTTGCAACGGTTTCTTTTGTTCTGGTAGCACTGGTGATGATGAAAGGAAGTTGGGCAATGCCTTTTTCTTTGCATTTGGCCTGGTAGGCAGATGCTAGTTCATTAAGGAACTGACGTGCCTTCACCGTAACGTAAGGATAGGAGTAGTTCATCTTACTCACCAGGTATCCGTTTCCGGAATTCAATTTTACCAGGGTGTTAGATGAAACGTACTTCTTCAGCACGGCCAGGTTCTTGGCCGGCGTTTTTAAAGAGCTGTTTTTTGCCACTTCCTTGTGTTTCGCAACACCGTCGTCAAACGTTTTGCAGGTAGGGCAAACTCCATTTTCAGGAGTTGAGAAACTGAGTAATGCGGGAATTGCAAAAGCAATAGCGGCATATTTAATTGGATTCTTGGTCATGGTCACAGGGTTGAATACTTTAATAACGGATTACTAGAACAAATATTATTCTATAAATCGAGTTATACAATCGTATTTACCCTCGTAGAATTACGTGTTAACGCTTGATCCTGAAGTCCCATGGCGCAACCGGTTCATTATCAGCCCAAAGCCCAGCTCGTTTTTTTCGGGCATGATCTTCATCATCCGACAAATTTTTGTCTTTCGAGTATTTTTTGAAGTGCCAGGCGAGGCCAGACCTCACCATTTCCCTGCTTAAGTTCAATCCTGCATCTGTAAAGGAATCTGCGATAAGGCGTTTATTTCTGTCGTAACTCATTGGGACGATCCGGATGGTTTTTCCAAAGCAAAGACTGCCCAAATAGTCTTTCGACCTGGTCCCATAGGCCTGTTTTTTTTCAGGTGCATCAATGCCATTCATCCTGATCCGGATTGTTTTAAAATCCGAGGTCAGTACATCATAGGTATCGCCATCTACGATCTTGATTACCTTACCATTGAAGGGTGCAGGAATGGGTTCCGAATAATTTTCGAATGTATTAGTACTGTGGATAAAAACAGGAAACGGCAGTTCTGCAAAACTTATCAACAGTAAAAATGCAAGGGCCTTTACTGACATATACCATGCTGTTTTCGTAAGAACCCCGCGATCATTTTTTCATGATAGGCAGGTTGCTGAGATTTGTAAATTTCCGCGTGTTTTACGCCCATCTCGCGGAACCATTTGCACCAGTATTTCTGCATGATGTCGAAATCCTGCGGATAGGATTCTTCCGGTCTGCATTCCAGTACCAACACTTCCAGGTTGTTGAGTGCACTGTTGGCAGGCATAAGTCCATAGTCTTGCTGATCAAATTCTGAAGCCAATACGCTGGGGTTTCGAAATTTTGAAAAATGGGCAGTCCCGCGCTCTATATAATTGTAGCGGTTTGAATTCGGCTTTTGTTGTTTTCCGTTTTCATAATAGAGATAACCATCGGTGAGTATCACGAGTATATTACGATAACTGGTATCGGGCTCAATACATTTTATCTTCGCCTCATCTTTCATGAAGCGCCAAATATCAGAACCAGGATATGAGCCAGAGGCTTGAGCCATCGCATAAATATCGTTCAATCCTTTAGTAAAATTGGAATCCAGTTGCTGATAGCGCTGTTTGTTTTGGCGGGCCTGGGCCATATCATTTGAAGCCACCCACGACACAGAAAGCTTTCTGGCAATATCCCTGATTTGTTTGTCGGGCGGTTCGGGATGAAAGTAAACCGAGAACCTCGCCTTGGATTTAAAAGATCCATGGGCAGCTACATTTTTTTTGATAGCCGTAGCAAGAATATTGATGATGCTGATGTCGCGGTCGGCTTGCACGGGCTGCCGTTCATCTTTTCCGCTGTTGATGCGATCAGACAGATCGATGAGTACGCTAATGTTCAAATCCTTATCCGGTTGAGTGGGCAGGAGTGGATAAGGATCGGTTTTTACAGGTTCTCGTTTTACAGATGCATCCTCTCCGCCACAGGCTGTAGCCAGCATAACAAAACAAATGAAGAAGAAATTACGGATGTACATTACTGGATCTGGGTTTTAAGGTATCTAAAAAGTTCATCACTGTTTTTCGGGTTTCTGTACGAAGGCCGTCTTTATGCGAAGCGTTGGCCATTAATCCACCTTCTATGAACTGCATCCAGCCACTCATGAAATGGTAGATCACATATTCAACTTCGCGGGGCCTGAAGAAAATAGATTGTAATTCATTTTCGGAAAGCGCTTTGTCTCTTTCTTTCTCGTGCCGGGTTTTGTTGATCGCGTCTGCCTCCTGGTTGAGTTTAATAATGTCTTTGTCGGCCTCCTGTATTTCATTTTCCCTTACGCGGATATGTTCTCCGGCATGGTCCATCTTCCTATTGTCCGTCATAAATTTTTCAAACAGAAATCCCCAGATCAGGTAAGTGACAAATCCGGCAAATATGATGAGCCAAAAATTGATGTCGCCAAAAGCCATCTGGAAACTGTAGGGTGGAACATTTTCCAGGCTGTTCAACGCCTGCAGGTCATAGATCTTCTTGACAATTTCATAGGCAATGATATAGTCGAATGCAAAAGTGGCGAGGATCACCAGACTGAGTTTGATCCATTTGGAAAAATGCTTTTCTTCCAAAAATTTATGCATGAGTATACCCAAGCCCAGGAAGATGAAGGGCATGGTCACCACCAGTACCAGGGCTGGCGCGCCTTTGTTCCAGGCATTGGTGATCGCGCGGGGATCAAAAATGGAATTGGCTACATTAATGTCGTCAGCGGTGAATTGCCTGAAAAATGCGGAATAGGAGGCTGAGGTATAAAAGATCCAGAGGTATACGGTGAGCAGTACCAGGATAACTCCCATCAACACCATTCCGAGTTTACTTGGCTTTTCGCGATAGTGGTCGGGGTTTCTTCGGATCTCGCTGATCTCGTTTTTTATGTCCTGTTTTTTCTTTTCGATGGCCGGAATTTTTTCTTTCCTGATCCTGCTTTCCTGCTCACCTAACTTTTGGATATCGAGGGTCAGGGATACTACACGGGCTCGAACCGGCGATTTCATGTCTTCCTGTTCTTTTTCATCGGTATGAACCGATTTTTTGAATTGCTCCAGCAATTTATGCAGTTCAAGTTCCAGGGAGATAGGACTGGCGTTATGATTTTTTGCCTGCAGGAAGCCGTATTTCTTCCAGGTATGGCTATTTGTGCCGGCCTCCTTGATCACTTGGCCATAGTCCACCTCATCAGGGTGAATGGCTCCCTGATCATCATTATTTTTTTCTTCTTCTTTAGAAATCCCATTTGAGGATGTTTTTTGAAAAAGGGAGTCGATGGGTGGAAGGTTGTTGTCAGACATAAAATTGGTTGAAGCCCATAAAATAAGGGCTTCGGCGGCAGATCGTAAAGCCTGGAACTTCCTTTTTAAGATAATGAAACGTTAACTGTGACGAATGGCTTTTGTAGTGGGATGAGCGAGACGAATCTGCTAAAATCCCAAGCAGCGTTTACATGAATAAGAAAATGCTTATATTAATTTTTGATTAGCAGCTTTTAAACCCAGATCAATGAACCAGGAAATTAAAAACAACAGTCGTAGAAAATTCATTCGGGAAGTCAGCACCGTCGTAGGTGGATTTATGATCGTGCCCCGGCACGTATTGGGAAAAGGATTTTTGGCGCCGAGCGATAAGCTCACCAAGGCCATTATTGGCGTGGGCGGGATGGGCAATGTCCATATACAATACGCCAACACGCCCGTTCTTGCAGTTTGTGATGTGAATTCGCAGCATCTGAATGCAGCCGTTGCAAAAATCGGCAATGGCGTTAAAGGATTTAAAGATTATCGGGAGCTCTTGTTGATGAAAGACATCGACATTGTACATATTGCAACGCCGCCGCATTGGCACGGCATCATTTCCATCGATGCCATGAAGGCTGGGAAAGATGTTTGGTGCGAGAAGCCTATGACGCGCACGATCGGCGAAGGCAGACGTGTGGTAGAAGCCGTTAAGCACTATAAAAAGATCTTCAGGTTGAATACCTGGTTCAGGTTTGAAGAGAATTTTTATGGCATGAAGACCACCGTGAAGCCGATCAAGAAGCTCGTTAATAGCGGGCTATTGGGCTGGCCGTTGAAAGTAACAGTGAGCAAGCATACGGGGTTCGACTGGAAATTCTACTGGATAGGAAGAACGGATCTTGTTCCGGAGCCGGTTCCGGATTTTCTGGATTACGATATGTGGCTCGGGCCAGCTCCTAAAAAACCGTATAACAAACACCGCACTGAACAAACTTTCCGCGGCTATTGGGATTATGATGGCGGCGGTCTTGGAGATATGGGCCAGCATTACCTGGATCCGGTACAATATTTCCTGGGTAAGGATGACACGAGTCCGGTTTCAGTTGAGGTTGAGGCAGATAAGCAGGATAAAGATGCGGTAGGCACGTTCCGCCGGATCGTTTATACTTACGAAGATGGTTGCCAGATCATTTGTGATGGCGATGGCAGGGATGTTGGTGCTGCTTATATAGAAGGACCTAAAGGCAAGTTGTATCCCGAATTCAAGTCAGACATTCCGGATCTGGAGAAGAAACTCGCTGACTTTCCAGAGCCTGAAACCCAGGTCACCGATTTCCTGGAAGCGGTGAGGGATAGGAAGAAATTCGCACTGAACGAAATGAACGGCCACCGTTCATGTACCATGGTAAATATGGGCAAGATAGCCATGCAGCTGAATCGCAACCTGAAGTTCGATCCTGTTAAACAGCATTTCATTAACGATGATGAAGCCAATGCACTGGCCTATACTAAAATGCCAAAGCCATTTAGGAAATACACCTTGTAGAAAATAGACTTTTGAAAGCGAAGGGAGCATACTTAATCAGTAGCTCCCTTTTTTTATCTGTTGAATTCCAGCAGGGAAACCAACATCATATTTGGCCATGATTTTTGACATCTGTCGGGTTTATTTATTATTCAACCTTTACGATGGCCCAATGACGGCTGCCTTTTAATCCGGCCCTTTTTTTTAGCATTAAATCTTCAGACATGATCAGTCAAACAAACTTTTCCGTTTTTGAAACGGCGCCCGCGAAATCGGAACTGCAGCACTGGGTAAAAGGCATCGCAGCTATCTGTCAGCCCAACAATATCCATTGGTGCGACGGATCCAAAGAGGAATATGATGGTCTTTGTAAGATGATGGTGCGCAAGGGTACTTTTATCGAACTGAATCCCGAAAAAAGACCGAACAGTTATGCGTGTTTCAGTGACCCGAGCGATGTGGCCCGGGTGGAAGACAAAACCTATATCTGCAGCCGTCGGCGGGAAGATGCAGGTCCTACCAACAACTGGATGCAGCCGGAACAGATGAAAACCCGGCTCCATGGCCTGCTTGAAGGAGCCATGATCGGTCGTACCCTTTACGTGATTCCTTTTTGCATGGGTCCGCTCGGCTCGCCTTATTCCAGGTACGGAGTCCAGATCACCGACTCTGAATATGTAGTGGTCAATATGCGCATCATGACCCGTATGGGGGAAGATGTGCTGCCCTATATTCATAGAGGCCAATATGTGAAATGCCTGCATTCTGTGGGTGCGCCGCTTGACGCCGGGGAAAAGGATGTTTCCTGGCCCTGCAACGCCGAGACCAAATACATCTCCCATTTTCCCGATGAGGATCTCATCATCTCATATGGCAGTGGCTATGGCGGGAATGCTTTGATGGGTAAGAAGTGTTTCGCGCTCCGAATCGCTTCAGTGATGGGTAGGGAAGAAGGCTGGCTCGCGGAACATATGCTCCTGATGGGCGTTCGGTCACCGAACGGCGAAAAAACCTATGTGGCCGCTGCATTTCCAAGCGCCTGCGGTAAAACCAATTTCGCGATGATGATTCCACCCGCCGAATTCGAGGGCTGGAAAGTGACTACCGTCGGCGATGATATCGCCTGGATTCATAAATCTAAAGAAGGCCAACTCTACGCCATCAACCCCGAAGCCGGTTATTTTGGCGTGGCCCCGGGAACCAACTTCGATACTAATCCCAATGCGATGGAAGCTATCCGGGCCAACACCATCTTTACCAATGTGGCCGTTACGGCGGATAAAGATGTTTGGTGGGAAGGACTGACCAAAGAAGCTCCGGCTGGGTTGACCGACTGGCATGGCAAGCCCTTTGATCCAAAGTCAGGAATGTCCGCAGCTCACGCCAATTCCCGTTTTACGGCACCTGCCTATCAAAATCCTGCCATCGATGAAAACTGGGATGATCCCAATGGCGTACCCGTTGCCGGGTTCATTTTCGGTGGCCGCAGAAGCACAACGGTGCCCCTGGTCTATCAATCTTTCAACTGGAACTTCGGTGTATATACCGCTACCACCATGGGCAGCGAAATGACTGCCGCAGCATTTGGGGAACTTGGGAAAGTAAGGCGGGATCCCCTGGCCATGCTTCCTTTTATGGGCTATCATATTGGCGACTATGTGAATCATTGGCTTCAATTCGGCAGAAATATGCCTAATGCGCCTCGTATTTTCAGTGTCAACTGGTTTCGCAAAGATGAAAACGGAAAGTTTCTCTGGCCCGGATTCGGGCAAAATATCCGCGTACTTAAATGGATTGTAGAGCGCCTGCTTGGAAGCGTAAGCGCAGTTGAAAGTCCTATTGGCTGGATGCCTCGCTACGAGGATATGGATTGGACCGGACTGGAAGATTTCGACCGGGAAGATTTTGCCCGACTTATGGACGTTGACCGGGAAGAATGGAAAAAAGAACTGCTGGGTCACGAAGAATTGTTTGAACGGATGTACGACAAGCTCCCCAAGGAATTCTTCCTGATGAAGGAATTGTTGTTATCATCCCTCTGGCGCTCCCCCGAACACTGGAGCCTACAGCCCGAATCCTAAGGTTAATTGAATTGAATGAACCGGTATAATGATTGTCCATCATGCTATTTAGGTAATTCTCCTCCGATTTAATTAAATTGGTTGGCATGAAATGGATACTTATTGCCTGCCTTAGCATCACCCAGATTTTTGCCCAGTCGAAAAGACCGAATATTGTTGTGATTTTTTCCGACGATCACACCCAGCAGGCCATCAGCGCCTATGGAAGTAAGTTGATGCAAACGCCCAATATCGACAGGATCGCCAAAGAAGGAGCCATCCTCAGAAATTCCTTTGTTACCAACTCTCTTTGTGCGCCTAGCAGGGCCGCCTTCCTCACGGGAAAATATGGCCACCTGAATGGCCTCAAGGACAATGCCGGCGACCGCAATTTCGACGGCAGTCAACAGCAACTTCAAAAACTGTTGAAGGCCCAGGGCTATCAAACGGCATGGATCGGTAAATGGCATCTTCAATCTCTGCCCCAGGGTTTTGATTTCTGGCGCGTGCTGCCCGACCAGGGAAATTATTACCAGCCCACCTTCGTGAATATGGGTAACGATACCACAAAATACACGGGCTACGTCACCAACCTCATCAGCGATTTTTCGCTTGACTGGATAAAAAAACGGGATACTTCAAAACCGTTTTTTGTAGTGATCGGCGAAAAAGCAACCCACAGAAACTGGATGCCCGATGTGCAGGACCTTGAAGCGTTTGACAATGTAGTGTTTCCAATGCCTGCTAATTTCTATGATAACTACGCGAATAGAAAAGCTGCCATGGATCAGGATATGACGGTAAGTAAAACCATGCTCCTGCACGATGACCTGAAGATCGGCGTTGACTATAGCAGACCAGGCATGTTTGGTAGAATGAGCGAAGATGAAAAAGCGGCCTACAAAAAATACTATGATAAGGCCGGCGCTGAGTATGAGAAAATAAAGAATGATAGCGTGGCACTTGTCAAATGGAAGTTCCAGCGTTATATGCGTGACTACCTGGCCACAGCGAAAGGATTAGACCGCAACATCGGCCGGATCCTTAATGAACTCGACGCGATGGGCTTGAAAGAAAACACCATCGTGATCTACACATCGGATCAGGGCTTCTATATGGGTGAGCATGGCTGGTTTGACAAACGATTCATGTATGAGGAGAGCTTTAGTACACCCTTTGTGATCCGCTATCCGGGACATATTAAACCCGGTACATCGGTCAATGATTTGATCATCAATATCGACTATACGCCAACCTTGCTTCAATTCGCGGGTGCTAAAATTCCTTCAGATCTCCAGGGCAGCAGTTTTGCTCCATTGCTGATGAAGCCTGGTTCGGTCAAGAACTGGCGAGATGCGGTATACTACCACTATTACGAATATCCACAACCGCATAGAGTAGCTGCCCATTTCGGCATCAGAACAAAAAAGTATAAGTTGATCAGGTTCTACCACCCGGAAGCCTATTGGGAACTGTACGATATGGAAAATGACAAGAGCGAAATGAAGAATTTGTATGGCGATCCAAAATACGCGGCTATCACAGAGAAGCTGAAAAAGCAATTGAAAGAAACTGCGATTCATTTTAAAGACCAGGAAGCAGTAGGACTGATGGGCGATAAATAAATTGGATGCGCACAAACTGACGAGACGGACAAAAATGCGTGGCTAGGCTAACCCGCACAAACTTAGACGATGGACAGAAAAGCGGCCGATGTTTTTATAGAGAATTGGGGCGTTTATCAAAAACTCGTGGGGCATAATTATATGCTTCATGGGAACTTTATGGCGTTGATCCGTGAACATCTTTTTAATGAAAAAGATGCCCTGAAGGTCCTCGACCTGGGCTGTGGCGATGCTTCACAAATTCTGCCCTTGCTCCGCGAATTGCCAGTAGCTGCATATACTGGATTTGATCTTTCAGCACCGGCACTTGAGTTTGCGAAGAAAAATCTGGAAGTTCTGGATGGTGAGATCCGGTTGCAGGAAGGGCCCATGGAATTATCGATACAAGAAGTGAAAGGGAGTTATGATATTATATTCAGCAGCTACGCGATCCATCATTTGCAAGATGAGCAGAAAAAGGAATTGCTGAACCGCATTGCCTCCCTTTTGGAAAGCAACGGGAAATTTATCTGGATCGACGTGTTCCGGAAAGACGGGCAGTCGAGGCAGGAATATCTTGACCAATATGTTTCGATGATTGCTTCAACATGGACAGAACTGAATGAAGCTGAGCAGGCCCTGATCTTTGATCATATCACCCACTATGATTTTCCCGCAGAAATATCACCTGCGATCCAGTGGCTGCAGGAAGCAGGATTTGCGATTCAGATCTCAGATACTACTGACAGGTTCCATAAGGTCTTCATCCTGGGGCACGACAAAAAATAACAGATAACGAAACGATAAAGTCAGATCGCAGGTTTGGTCTAAAATCTTTCTACATTCGATGCCGATAAAACATCATTATGATCAAAATGGTAGTATTTGATATGGCGGGCACCACGGTGGATGAGGATAATGTGGTGTATAAAACGATACAACGCGCATTGAACGATGCCAACTATCCTGCAACACTGGACGATGTTTTACTCCACTGTGCCGGCAAAGAAAAGCTGCGGGCCATCAAGGATATATTAGAGGCCAAGTTCAACCTGGTGGATGAGCAGGTTGCGAATGACATACATACTGCTTTCAGAAGCATGCTGACCATTGCTTACGACGAGTTAGACGTGAAGCCCATTAAAGGGGCCGAACAGGTGTTTACTTATCTAAAAGAATCAGGTATTTACTGCGTGCTGAATACGGGCTACGATCACCAGACTGCACATAAACTGCTCAAGAAACTGGGTTGGGAATTGACCGACAGGATCGGAGCCGTGGTGACAGCCAGTGATGTGAGCAGTAACCGTCCCGAACCAGACATGATATTATTGGGGATGAAGAAAATGGGAATTTCCAATCCACTTGAAGTGATCAAGGTTGGTGATTCTGGAATTGATATTGAGGAAGGACAGAATGCAGGTTGCGGACTGAATATCGGAATTACAACAGGTGCTCAAACACGTGAGCAACTCATGCTACACCAGCCTGACCATGTGATCGATGACCTGTCAGAATTGATACCCATTATCAATCATAATAATAGTACAGACACGCTCTATTAGTGCTCCGGCTCGTCCTGGTGTACGAATATTAATCCTGCTAAAAATAAAAGGCTGAGCGAAAACGCGGTCCCCTGTGCGTTCCATTTGGATTGCTGCCACATGAGAAACCACTCGCCGGCGATGGAGATAAAAAAGCCGAAGAATAATATGAATCCCATGGTCATGCCAGTCTTCACCCATTTTTTCGAATGGTTGAATGCTGTAGCAGAGGCCCTGTAATTCCTGATCATAGTGATTGAGCCTGCAAAAAAGACAGCAGCAGTGCTGAGTTCGAATAATATGAGGCCTATATAGGCAACATGATGTAATGTATTGTTGTGAATAGCTCTCCAACCCGTTTGTTCTTTTGAAAAAACGCCATCCATGCCGGTAACGTTCTGTACAAAACTGAAATTCGACCAGTAGTCGTTCAGGTTATTAAAACACACCAGCGAAATATAGCAAGTGAAGCAAACTGAAATGATGATCCGGATCTGCCTGTTATTCATATTTTGAATGTACGAAAGGACGATGGAAAATCTACAACGTCTTATTTTAAAACGGTGGCAATGATACGAAGGGGTCCACCACTGCCACGAGCGATCTTCATAGGGAGGGCAATAATATAGATGCCCTTGGCAGGAAGCAGATCCAGGTTTGTAAGGTTCTCAAATCCCGGTTTGTTTTCTCCCAGCAAGACCTGGTGAGCTTCGAAGTTTTTCGATTGACCCCTGTCGAGGCTTGGGGTGTCAAGGCCCATGGCTTTGATATTCCGGTTTTTGATCAACCAGGTTACGGTGGCAGGGTCGATACCAGGAAAATGAAGTTCGGGTATGGCTTCGAGTCCTTTCTTGTCGGTCCCGAAATAAGTCAGGCGATCCCGATAAAACTTGCTGTATCCTGTTTTTACAAGGATGATGGTGTTGGCGTCTATCTTGCCGTTCTTTGTTTCCCAGTCCTCCACATCCTTAATGCTGAGCATGTAATCGCGATCAGCCTTTGCTTTTTCAGAGATATCGATCACGATGGCCACGCCTGTTAAACTGCTGAGGGGTATTTCGTCGGCCGAAAGCCTGTTGGCCGCGAAATGCTTGGGTGCATCAAGATGGGTACCTCCATGTTCAGGTGTACTGAGCGCGTAGGAGGAATAGTAAAAACCTGCGGCGGTCACTCCCTCAAAATCTACTGGATGTTCAAAACCTTTTATGTTGTTGGGCCAATACAATGTGGTACTGTCGAAACTGTGGGTAAGGTCTACCCAATCGGCATCCTGGAGGGAAGGGGGTTTAGTCTGACAAGAGCTGATGACGGCAAATAAAAGGAGGAGCAGGTTGCGCATAGAAAAGTTTGTTTTTAAAGTTATGGGATCCTAACATGAATTTTTGGGGCGCTAAACGGGATATTTACATGATCAGCCAATTTTTTATATTCGGAATACGGTTATTGATCCTTTCATATGCGTTAATTCAAATGGCTAAAGAAAATGAAGAATTTATTTCAATTGCCAGCTATCATCACAATATCGGGAGTATTAATATTCGCAGTCGTGAAATTCTATCTGCGTGAACTTCATATCCAAAATGATTTTATCCTTTTTACATTAGGTATATACCCTAATTTTTTGGCAGGTTTAATGATACCTATGTTATTCCTGTTCAAGTATCGCGTATTGGATATCGATAAAGTTGAAAACTTTGACAGGAGAATAAAATATATTATGTTGGCTACACTGATGTTTTTAATATTTGAAGAATACAGACCCACTTTTGGAAGCTCTAAGGTTTTTGATTATTGGGACATTGTTTTCTCAGCCGTTGGTCTGATCGTATTTTACATCGTTTATCTGAAACTGAAGACTGGTAAACTAGAATCAAAAGTGAATGAAAAAAGCCCCAACGAGTAGGGCTAATTTGCTTTTTATATGGCTGACTTATTTTAAAGGAAGGCAGCTACGACACCGCTCCGTTTTCTATTTTTTCAAAAGAAAGATATAGAATTTTATAGAACAACAAACAAAAGATCATGCTTATGAAGAGCTTAAAGGATTTAGCATGTGTATAAATGGCACGGCTAACCGAAATGTGGAGAATCAGAAAAGTTTTGGTTAAAGAACCCATATCTTTCTAGTTCTCCGCTCCCTTTCTAAATCTAATTTAGTTTCTGATTGAGCCACCCTTTTTTGCGGGTGATGACTTGTTTCTATAACCCCTAAATACGCTTAACATGAAAAAGCTTCTATTGCTCTGCCTTTTACTGCCTGTCCTTGGCTTCAGCCAGAATAAAGAACTGGTCAGTGCCTCCCGTTATTTCCCCAAGATGGACAAAGTGCTCGAGTTCGAAAAAGCCATTGCCGCCCATGCCCAGAAATACCATACTGGGGATACCAAATGGCGGGTGTTTGATATTCAAACGGGCCCTGATGCTGGTGGGTACCAAGTTACAGAAGGCCCTTCTAACTGGGCCGGCCAGGACGCCAGGGGCACCATCAGTGATGCACATACACTGGATTGGAACAAATCCGTGACACCTTATTTGACCGACAGGTACCAATCGTACTATTTCGATTACATTGACAGTCTAAGTTCTACAGGGCTTACTGAATTCACAGATAAGATTTCCATTTCGCATTGGTACGTGAAGCCCGGGCGCCTCGGTTCCGTTTGGAATATGGTCAAGAAAATGAAAAAATTATGGGTACAGGAAAAAACTTCTGTCGCTGTATATATTTCCAGTTCTTCAGGGCCATTGCAGTTTAGCCTGGTGACAAGGTATAAGAATGGTTTTAAGGATCGTGATGTAAGTATGGGACCTTTCAAAACCAGGTTTGAAAAAGTTAACGGTGATGATAGCTTTGATGATTACGTTAAAGTGCTTGGTAATGATTTGAATGATTCCTGGTCTGAGTTATTGGTTCTGCGCCCAGAACTGGGATCAAAATAACTTATGTAATTGTAAATATTTCGAAAGCCCCTTCCAGGAGGGGTTTTCGTTTTTACTGCCATGAAAAGTTGGAGTATTTAAGGAAATTCGATCAGCGCTTTGATCAGGCTTACGTCTGTGGTCACCGCTTTAAACTTGTCCTTTACGTCGGCAAAAGGAATAAGATGGGTGATGAATTGACCAGGATGGATGGATCCATTTTGAATGCACGATTGCACATAGGTGAAATCAGCTTTGGTGGCATTTCGGCTACTCATTAACGTGGCCTCCCGCTTATGGAACTCAGGATGGCTCAATAAAATTTCCCCTTTCTGCAATCCGATCAGCACGTACCGCCCGGTATGCGCCAGGTATTGAAATGCGTTATTGATCGCGTTCAGATTTCCCGTTGCATCGATCACCACGGTAGGCATATCGCCCGACGTTATCTCTTTCAGCTGTTCAGTAAATGACGCGTCCCTGGCATTGAGGGTATAGGGGATATGGAGGCTATCACGACAAAAAGCAAGTCTTTCTTCATTAACGTCTGCAGCGATCACATGACCACCTGCAATACGTGCCAAGGCCATCGTTCCCAAACCAATTGGTCCGGAACCAATCACCAACACATACTCACCCGGTTGAACGGTAGCCCTGGCAACGCCGTGTGCGCCGATAGCCAGCGGCTCTACCAGTGCAAGCTCTTCATCTTTCAAACCCTCTGTTTTGATCAAAATATCTGAGGGCACGGAAATATATTCACTCATGCCGCCATCTGTATGCACACCGAGCACTTTGATATTTGTGCAGCAATTTGTTTTTCCCTTCCTGCAGGCCACACATTGTCCGCAGGAGATATATGGAATGATGGTCAGTTTTTCGCCATGGGCAAAACCTGCCGCGCCTTCCTGAAATTCCACTGCAAGCTCATGGCCCAGAATTCTGGGGTAGCTAAAATAGGGTTGGGTACCGTCAAACGCGTGGATATCGGTTCCACAAACCCCGATCTTCCTCACCTTGACAATGGAGTGGCCCGGCGACAATACCGGATCAGCTACGGTTCGATATTCGAATACACCCGGTTCTGTGCATATCAATTGTTGCATGGCCGGAAGTTAAATAAATAAGTTTATTGTTCAGAAGGGATGATCCTAAGACCTCTGCTTCTTTTCGGT
>JANMHK010000385.1:0-10588 GCA_031375135.1 Sphingobacteriales bacterium
TCCTCTTCTTCATCCCGACTTTCCATATAAACTTTTAAGAAGCCGTCGAACTTCATTACTTCACCCTGTGCGGAGAGCATATCCTTATTGGTACTGATGCTGATCTTGGCAGTTGTTTTTTCCAGTTCCGCGTCAGCCATCTGAGAAGCCATCGTTCTTTTCCAGATCAATTCATACAAACGCTGCGCATCCTGGATATCTGTTTCCCTGCGGTCCATATAAGTAGGGCGAATCGCTTCGTGCGCTTCCTGGGCAGACTCATTTTTGTTTTTGAATTTTCGGGTCTGTACATAGTTCTTCCCGTACTCGGTGCTGATCTGACCAGTAATATCCTGCACGGCTGTTTCACTCAAACTCACGCTATCCGTTCTCATGTATGAGATATAACCGGCCTCGTAAAGTTTCTGGGCAAGGATCATCGTACGACTAACGCCGTAACCTAATTTTCTACCAGCTTCCTGTTGAAGGGTGGAAGTTGTGAACGGGGGAGCAGGTGTGCGCTTCGCAGGTTTTACCTGTATATCTGCCACTTTATATTGGGCACTTACGCAGCTCTCCAGAAATTTCTCCGCGCTCTGCTCATTATTATGTTTGCTTCCTTCTGCTTTGAAAGAAACGGCTTTGTTATTGATGTCTTTAGCTGTAAAAAAAGCATCTATTTTAAATGTACTGGAAGGTGTAAAAGCATTGATCTCCCTTTCCCTTTCTGCTATGATCCTTACAGCCACACT
Organism: Sphingobacteriales bacterium; assembly: GCA_031375135.1. Lineage (GTDB taxonomy): Bacteria > Bacteroidota > Bacteroidia > Chitinophagales > Chitinophagaceae > Pollutibacter. The sequence goes on from JANMHK010000385.1 coordinate 732, forward strand.
TTGAACCCGGCCTGCGCTCAGGTTATTTTTCATGCTCATTTTCCGCCATAAAATGGGCGAAAGTTCGAAACCTACAATACGGTCCAGTATCCGACGAGCCTGCTGGGCGTTAACCAGGTTCAGGTCCAGGAGTCTGGGATATTTAACAGCTTTCTCGATGGCAGGCTTGGTAATTACGTGAAATACGATCCGCTTGGTGGTTACAGGATCGAGGCCCAGCACTTCACAAAGATGCCAACTGATCGCTTCCCCCTCACGGTCCTCATCCGTTGCGAGCCAAACTTCGCCTGATTTCTTAGCCAGTTGCTTCAATTCCTTCACCACTTTCTCCTTGTCTTCCGGAACAATATACCTGGGCTTGAACTGGTTGAGTACGTCAATGCCCATAGCATCCTTTTCCAGATCCCTGATGTGTCCAAAACAACTTTTCACTTCGAAGTCGCTGCCCAGGATTTTTTCTATTGTTTTGGCTTTTGCCGGAGACTCAACGATCAATAAATTTTTAGCCATATTGGGGGTTTCGGTCTTTTTCGGAGGCGCATTATAGAAAAATATAGTTTATAAAATATTGATAATCAACAGTTTTCTAAAATTCCTTCTTGTTATTAGCGTTGCAATAATACGGTATTGCATCAAATTCCAAAATATCATACCCACAGCGGTTGTTGCGAAAATGACCATTTATAGGAAGGAGAATACCTTTCGCTTCACGTTATTATCGCGGTAGATCTTATTATGCCCCAGACCTTTCGTGAACATAAACTCGATATTGGGGTAACCTTCAGCCATGATTTTCCGGGCTGTATCTATGGGTGTGATCAGGTCCTCTTCGTCGTGCACCCAAAGTATGGATGCCCTGACATGTTTAAGAGCCCTTGTGGCGGAAAAATACGTTGGCCGATGGCCTGAAATCCGGTGGATGAGATCATCGAATTCGGCCCGCACCCTGTTGTTTAGTTGCAAGAATTTAAAGAAGCCGTCTGCCGCGATAGTGGTTTCTGATGCGGGGGCAATCAGAACCAGTCTGGTTTGAGCGTCGTGCTTTCTTTTCTCGAGGTATAAAACTATGGCAAAGCCCCCGAAGGAGTGCCCTAAAAAGCTGTCTACTTTACCGTACAGTTTTTCAACGTTACCGATCATCTCGATATAGTCCAACAAGGTTATTTTTTTGCCTTCGCTATTTCCGTGGGCCGGTGCGTCGAAGGCAAGTACTTCGAAGCCATTCTTGATGGCCCTCGAAATGAAATGATCGAATTTGCGACAGGAAGATTCATAGCCATGCAGGATCATCAATCGTTTTCCGGCGTCCTTGTTCCAACGGTAGCCCCGGATTTTTTTTCCATGCTGTGAAAAATGGAGTTTCTCTCCTTTTTCGAAAATCGCGGGCAGGGGTTGGCGGGACCTGTACTGGGGCGTACAGAACATCTCATAGGCTTTTTCCGCAGCTTTTTTTGGGGAGATCACGGCCAACATATTCAACCTTGCCCTTATATAGCCAATTGCGATCTTCTGTCCAAGTTTCATATCTTTCGCAAATATAACCTTAGTATCATACTATGGATATTGTGATTATAGGTTCAGGAAATGTGGCTACGGCTTTGGGCAGGAAGATCTTGGCATCCGGCCATGGGGTGTTACAGCTGGTGGCCAGAAACCAAAGTACCGGCCAACAGCTCGCTACTGAACTGCAGGCCGAGTATACCGATTCCATGGACGAAGTAAGAAAAGACGCATCCATCTATATTGTAGCAATTTCCGATGATGCCCTTCGCAACCTTCCACTGCGCCTTGATAAACTGCTCGTAGTTCATACTGCGGGTTCCACCCCGGCCAATGCACTGGAACGGGTTTCGAAGAATTACGGCGTCTTGTATCCGCTCCAGACCTTTCGGGCAGAAGCCAGCCAGGTCCCCGCGTTTCCTATGCTGGTAGATGGAAATTCTCCCGAAACGCTAACGATGCTCATGGATTTTGCAGAAAGTTTTTCAACCACCGTTAAACATGCAGACGACGCATATCGAATACGAATACATTTGGCAGCAGTTGCCGCAGGAAATTTCTCGAATCATCTCTATGCCCTGGTGCAGGAGTACTGTAAAAAAGAAAGGGTTGATTTCGACTTATTGATGCCTCTGTTAAGCGAAGTATTGTCTAACTCGTCAGAGGCATATAACCGTCAAACAGGGCCTGCCCTGAGAAAGGATATCGGCACGATCCAGAGTCACCTCGCCATGCTGGAAAAATATCCTGACCTGACTGATCTATATCAGATGTTCACGGCATCTATTGATCGTTACCATCATTCCCAAAAGAGATTATAATATGAATGTATTAGAGAAATTTATTCCTGTGGATACCCTGGTGTTCGATATGGATGGCGTACTTACAGATGGAAGTTTATGGGTGATGCCGGAGGGTGAATGGATCAGGAAGATGAATATTAAAGATGGCTATGTGCTGCAACTGGCAGCTAAGTCTGGCTATCGCATTATTGTAATCACGGGATCTTATGCTGCTCCGGTTGAACAAAGATTGTATAAATTAGGCGTTAGCGTTGTTTATCAAAATGTGAAAGATAAACTCGCTTTGTTGAAAACGATCATGGCAGAACATCAGCTGTTGCCTGCCCAGGTGCTGTACATGGGCGATGATATTCCTGATATGGACGTGATGCAATATTGCGGCGTTTCATGTAGCCCTGCCAATGCTGCCCGTGATGTACTTGCCATAGCCGATTATATTTCACCCTCGAACGGAGGTGAAGGTTGTGTCAGGGATGTGATTGAAAAATTAATGCGCGTGCAAAACAAATGGCATCACCAGCCTGATGTTAGCAGTTCCTGAAGTGTTATCTTCATTGGATGAAACTGGCAGGGGCATTCTTTAGATTGATCAGGTATCCTAATCTTTTTTTTATCGCGCTCACCCAGGTGCTTTTTTATGTTGCTATTGTTATGCCTTCGTTTAATGCTGGAGGTCTTACAGATCCTTTGGGTGTAGAAGGACTTGCGATCCTGGTCGCCGCCTCAATTTTTATTGCCGCTGCCGGCTACATCATCAACGACTATTTTGACCTCAATATTGACAGGGTGAACAAGCCCGATAAGTTGGTGGTGGACCGTATCATTAAAAGAAGATGGGCCATCCTCTGGCATCTCGGGTTCTCTATGATCGGTCTGATCCTTAGTGCTGTTCTTTCAAGAAAGATTGCCAATCCATTGCCGTTTATTTTTAACATGGTCACCGTGATCCTGCTTTGGTTATATTCTACCTCATTCAAAAAGCAGGTATTGGTAGGAAACATCGTCATCTCGTTACTTACTGGATGGGTGATCCTGGTGATCTTTGTTTCAGTCAATCCACTCGGGCTTCATGGCGGTGACGCCAACTCGTTTGCCGTGCTTTCCCGGATCTATAAATTTGCTGTGCTATACGGAGGGTATGCTTTTATTATTTCCCTGGTGAGGGAAGTGATCAAGGATATGGAAGATATTGAAGGGGATGCAAAATATGCTTGTAAAACAATGCCCATTGAATGGGGCATTCCATCTTCCAAACTATTTGTATCGGTGTGGATGATCGTACTGATCTGTTCCATGGTGATCTTGCAGATCTATGCGCTTCAATTGCAGTGGTGGTGGTCTGTATTATACAGTGTGATCTTCATCATCTTTCCACTGGTCATTATCCTGAAACGTCTGTTTCCTGCAAAGAACCCTTCTCATTTTCACGACCTTAGTACGTTGATAAAATTAGTGATGCTGACAGGCATCTTATCGATGTTGTTTATAAAATGGTACTCATGAATAAGAAGATCGTACTCGCTTCACAGTCGCCAAGGAGAAAACAATTGCTTGAATGGGCCGAAGTGAATTTTGATATCCTCAGCAGTGAGACAGATGAAACCTGGCCGGAAGGTTTGCCTATGGAGGAGATACCCATTTTTATTGCCCGTGAAAAAGCTAAGGCGGTGAGGCAGTCAGGCCTTTACAAACGATATGAAGGGGATGTGGCTGTATTGGCAGCAGATACCATCGTTGTACTCGATGGCCATGTACTTGGCAAACCACTTGACCGGGACCATGCGATTGAGATGTTGCGTTTGTTATCAGGCAGGAAACACCAGGTGATCACTGGCGTGATCATCGTTAATAAAGAAAAAGAGATCGTTTTTTCCGACGTTACGGAAGTCGTTTTTCACCCGATCGCCGAAGAAGATATTGCTTATTATGTAGACAAATGTGAGCCATTCGATAAAGCTGGCGCATATGCCATCCAGGAATGGATCGGCACCGTTGGTGTTAAATCGATCAACGGTGATTTCTACAACGTGATGGGACTTCCAATCAGCCGCGTGTTGCAGGCTTTACACGAACATTTCTGATTTTTTTCTTACACAAGAGCCGTTGTTTTCCCTTGTTTGGATTTGCATCTGAGGCTAGCTTGCATACATGAATGAGAAATTGTTGCAGTTCATCTGGCAGCATCTGTATTTCAATATGTGGGATCTCCTCACCGTCCAACAGGAGCCGGTGGAAATTATGTCAACAGGCCGGATCAACCGGGATCAGGGCCCTGATTTTCTTTCCGGTCAGGTTAACATCAACGGGCAGGTATGGGCGGGGAATATCGAATTACATGTGTTGAGTTCAGACTGGGAGCTGCATAGGCACGATGATGATCGGAATTACGATAACGTGGTATTGCATGTGGTGTGGAGGCACGACAGGCCCATCAGGTCACCCATTCCGATTCTGGAACTTGAACCCAGGGTGCCAAGGCACTTGCTGAAGAAATATTCGGGATGGAGAGACCAGAAGCAGTTCATTCCCTGTGCGGGTGAATGGAGCGGGTTAAATAAAACCATGGTGTACCCATTCCTCGATTGGCTCATGATGCAGCGTTTGGGTGAACGGAGCCGCCATGCTTTTGATCAGGTAAAAGCGCTGGGAATGGATTGGGAAGAAGCTTTCTGGCGCTCATTGGCCCGGGGATTTGGTCATAAAGTCAACGCAGATGCGTTTGAAGCGATCGCAATCAGTTTACCCGTTAAGAAGATCATGCGCCATAGCCACGACCGTCATCAATTGGAGGCCTTACTCCTTGGCCAGGCGGGCTTATTGAGAACGGACACCGGTGACGAATACGCCAATGGTTTGTTCCGGGAATTTTGTTTTCTGAGAAACAAATACCAGCTTGATAAGCAATACATGCCTGTCCATTTCCTGCGAATGAGACCCGGAAATTTTCCTACTCTTCGGCTGGCTCAGCTGGCCGACCTCATGGCCAAAACGACAAATCTTTTCCGAATCATTCTGGGCATCACTGAGCTCGACCAGTTAAAAAAGCAGCTTCGCTCAACTGCCAGCAGTTACTGGGATCACCACTACCGATTCGGAGAAACCTCTTCATGTATTAGAAAGACCAGCGGCGAAGGGTTTATCGATCTGCTGATCATGAATACCGTGATGCCATTTTTGATCGCATATCATATCGAGGCCGGAAAACATGAAAAGGCAGATCGGGTCTCTGCCTGGGCATATCAACTGAAACCCGAAGCGAACTTAATCACAGGTGGTTTTGAACGCCTTGGGATCAAAGCAGCGCATATGGGACAAAGCCAGGGATTGCTGGAGCTGAAGCAGCACTATTGCAATGAATATAAATGCCTGGAATGTGCCATCGGAAAACACCTGCTCAAACAACCCGCAGAACGCTGTTAGGCCTGAAGAAACGGCCCGTTTAATCCGGCCAATTAAAATGGACATTCAATTGGATATCCGGGTGAATGCTTTCTTTAACCGGGCAGGTCCAGGCGATCTGTTCCAGTTCCTGCCTGCGCTCAGGGGCCAGAGCGAATCCTTCCGGGTAATTAAATGTTAAATTTATTTGGGTGATCCGCCTTGGGTTGGCACTCATGATCTTTTCAGCATCTACCCTGATCGACCGTATAGCTGGCTCGAGGTCTTTGGCCCGTATGCCCATGGTAGTGAGCATACAGCTCGCGAGCGAGGTTACGATCAGGTCGGTTGGAGAGAACCTTTCCCCTTTGCCCTGGTTGTCGGTAGGGGCATCAGTTTCGAAAATCGAGCCGGACTGAAGATGGGTACAGGTGGTTCTTAAGCCGCCTTCATAGATAACAGAAGATGTCATTGCCTTTTTTTTATAAATTTACACAGAAGTAAAATCTGAAGCGTGAAAACATTTTCAATATTCTCCATTGCTTTCCTGTTCTCCCTCTGTCTTTCCGCACAGGAAAGAAAGGTGAAAGAAGATAAAAAAGAAGAAAAGAAACAGGCCAAGCGGGAGAAGATCAATCAAATGATCCGGCTGGAAGAAGAAGGTGAATCAGGATTCCTAAAATATTCCGTTTTCGGCTTTAAGTTCAACACGGACGGCTACGGTATAGCCTATGAAAAAGGCAAGATCAAGTCGGCTTTCAAGGCAAACTATTTCCAGGTTGAATTCAATGAAAAGAAACACAAGAAAGAAGAAAAACAATCACGGAGTGATGGGACCGTCATATTCGGCAGCCCATTTGTCTACGGAAAACAAAATAATTTCTACCAGCTGAAATTTGGGGCGGGGCAGCAGGTGATGATCGGAGGAAAAGGAAATAAAAATGGAGTAGGGGTATACGGCATTTATGGTGGCGGCCTCTCCCTTGGTCTTCTCAAGCCATATTATGTTGATGTTCAAGATCCGCCAAACTCAGGCACGGTCAGGCAGATCAAATATTCCAAGGCCGACAGCGCCCTGTTCATGAGCCAGGAGATCCTTGGCAGTTCAGGTTTTACGAAGGGCTGGGGCCAGATGAAATTTGCACCCGGTGCTCATGCCAAAGCTGCGCTTCGTTTTGATTGGGGCCGGTTTAATAACGCCATTTCCGCTCTGGAAGTGGGTGTTAATGCAGAATTTTACGCGAAAAAGATCGAACAAATGGTTGGCGTTGAACCCAGTCAGTTTTTCGTCAACGGTTATCTGTCCTTGCTTTTCGGTAGGAGAAAGTAACTAATTTCGCAGTCTGTTGTTATTATTAATATGAAGGAATTACCTGTTGTGGATGCGGTAGTGGAGCAAAGACCCAAAAAGCCAGATTGGCTCAGGGTTCGGCTTCCTATTGGCGAAGGCTATAAAAATGTTCGAAATCTTGTTGATTCACATAAGCTCCATACTATTTGTGAAAGTGGCAATTGTCCCAATATGGGGGAATGCTGGGGTGCTGGTACGGCCACTTTTATGATCCTTGGGAATGTATGCACCAGAAGCTGTGGTTTCTGCGCCGTAGCTACCGGCAGGCCCGAAGATGTGGACTGGGATGAACCACAACGCGTAGCAGAGGCCATTTTCCTGATGAAGGTCAAACACGCCGTGATCACTTCTGTTGACCGTGACGAGATCCGGGACGGCGGCAGCATCATCTGGTACAACACCATTAAAGCGGTAAGGACTTTAAACCCAGGTACTACACTGGAAACGCTGATCCCGGATTTTAAAGGGGAGAAAGAGAATATTCAACGAATTATAGAAGCTGCTCCCGAAGTGGTTTCCCACAATATCGAGACGGTGGAAAGGATGACCCGCAAGGTTAGGATCCAGGCCAAGTACTGGCGGAGCATGGAAGTGTTGAGGCATTTGAAAGATGGAGGGATGCGAACCAAGTCAGGTATCATGCTGGGCCTTGGGGAGGAAATGGATGAAGTTGTGCAAACTATGCGTGACCTGCGCGCCAGCCATGTGGACGTGATCACCATCGGCCAATACCTGCAACCTACAAAAAAGCATCTGCCTGTTGTGCGTTTTGTTCATCCGGATGAGTTTAATGAGTTGACCAGGATCGGCTATGAACTGGGTTTTGACTATGTGGAGTGCGGACCACTGGTGAGATCCTCATACCATTCAGAACGACATGTTTTCCCCGGCATTGGCAAAGCAGAATGGTTGCAAAAAACATCCTTAATGCCTTGATTTGTTTTTTCCTTAGCTAACTCACCATCTGCGTTTCTAATCGGCTTTCCCATACCAGTGCACTGGCGCCAAGAATAGCCGCATCCGCTTCTTTCAATTCAGAAAAAATGATCTTCACTTTATTCTGGAAAATCGGGAGCAGGTTTTTCTCCATGGTCTCACGGGTTGGCTTCAGGATCAGCTCGCCGGCCTTCGCCATCCCGCCAAATAAGATAATCGCTTCAGGGCTGCTGAACATCACAAAATTGGCAAATGCCAGTCCTAATATTTTTCCAGTGTACTCATATACTTCCTTAGCCATTTCATCGCCCGCTATAGCGCATTCGTAGACGATCCTGGAATCGATCTCCTCTTTGGCATAATTACGCATCAGGGACGATTGCTTCGGCCTTTGTTCGAGGAATTCGAGGGCAGTGCGGGCAACACCCGTTGCAGAAGTATAGGCTTCTAAGGAGCCTTTATGCCCGGTTCCGGTATGTAGGCGGCCTTCCGGAATGATAATGATATGTCCCAATTCGCCGGCAAACCCGTCGTGTCCGTAGATCAACTGGCCATTGGCAACAATTCCACTACCCACACCTGTGCCCAGGGTGATCATGATAAAATCTTTCATGCCCTTGGCAGACCCATACATCATTTCGCCTACTGCTGCCGCATTGGCGTCATTAGTGAGCCTTGCCGGCAAGCCGAACCTGGTCCCGATCAATTCTGCCAGAGGTATCACACCTTTCCAGCGGAGGTTAGGTGCATATTCGATGGTGCCCTTATAAATATTTCCGTTTGGAGCTCCAATTCCAATACCCCGGATAAACTCTATTCCCCCTGATTCTTCTATCGCAGGAATCAAGGCCTGGAAAAGATCGTCGATGAAATCACTGATTTTTTCGTGTTTATGAGTGAGTATGGCTCCATGGTAAGAGATATCCCCCCGATGGTTAACCAAGCCAAATTTTGTGTTGGTACCACCGATATCGATGCCGATCGCATATTGCTGTGAGATGGGTATTGTCATACTTTTTTAAAATATTAATGTCCGCCTCCGATTTGCTTATCGAAGTCCAGTCCTTGCTTATTCAGCACACTTTTCAGCTTAAGGGCCAAAAACGCCAGAATAATAAAACAGCCTGCAGCTACAAGGTAAGATCTATGCAGCCCGATAGCGCCATCGCCGACTGCTCCCTGTAATGGGGGAATGATGGCGCCGCCAAGGATCATCATGATCAGCAGGGCAGATCCTTCACTGGTATATTTTCCAAGGCCACCCACGCCGAGGGAAAATATGCAGGGCCACATGACCGAACAACATAATCCGCCCGAGATCAAGGCAAAAACAGACACCAGGCCTGTTGTAAATGACCCGATGATCATTCCCGCTGCTGCCAGTAACGACAAAGTGAGCAGGGTTTTAACGGGTTTTTCCTGCCCGTAGAAAAAGGCAACGATGGTAATGGCAATAACGATAGCGTAGGGTAGCAGGTTTGTCACGTCAGAACCGTACAGGCTATTCACCAACAGAACCACGCCAAATGCGATGAACGGAACTACAATGGTGGCGATCCTTTTGGCTGATGCGGAAAGGTTGAAAACACCAATGGCGCCGGTCCACCTGCCTATCATCAGACTTCCCCAGTACAAAGAGATATACTGCGAGATCTGGCTTTCATCGAGGCCGGTTTCATTGAAATATCCGGGTTGTTTCAACAGCGCACCAAAATTGTTGTCGATCGTCACTTCCACGCCTACATACACAAAGATGCCCAGCATGCCGTAAATCAACTGCGGGTACTTCATGGCACCCCAGCCTTCTTCATTAACCGATGCTTTGTTATTGCTGTAAAATAAGATACCTACCACTACCACCAGGGATGCCAGCAGTAATGTAAGTTTCG
>JANMHK010000427.1:0-4285 GCA_031375135.1 Sphingobacteriales bacterium
CTTTGATACAGTTACCGTACCGCCATCATGCCAATGCCAGGTAGCGCTTTTGGTCCCGAAGGTTTCGTCCAGCGCCTTTCCATCGATCTTCAATTGAAACTTTCCAGGTGCTCCGGGTGCCTTCCACGGCGCCACCCAGTCGCGCGTACGCACCCATACCCTATACGTGCCGGCAGATGGGAACTTCACTTCGGTTGTCGCATCCTGAACGGGAATACCTAAACCATGCGCCAACAAATAGGGCGAACCCATTTGCTCCATCGATTGCTGATCGAGTTCCCAGCCACCATGGCTAAGAAACTGTTCTGCCTCCACAAACAGAAACTCGCCAGAAGCATTCCCATTTGCGTAGCCAGGTAATTGACCTGCCAGTAGAGCCAGGCTAGTATTTCCGATCAATCCAACGAATTGTCGTCTTTTCATTTTGTGCATTTTGAATTAAATGGATAACGCATGACGGTTAAAAATACGCCACCAAGTAGACATAATCAATAATCCTTATAAGAGTTATATCACCCGCAAACGATCCATAAGACCCAGGTCCTATTGACGATGGTGGACGGGAATGAGGTGTTTAGGCTCTGAATGATAGCCATCTTTGCCCATGAGGCCGTGTTACGAAGGTCCAATTAACCGGCTTCCCATCAGAAAACAAACTATTTTTATCTCCTCTGCAACCCTTTAGCAAGAACTGCGTATGTACTTGTTATAGAAGCACAGTTGCCGCCTCCAACCACAAATAGTATCATTTTAGAAACAAGATCCGGGAATAAGAGTTTGGAACCGATCATAAATATCATACAAGGTTGCGCGCGGATGGAGCACAAATACCAAAAACTGGTGTATGAGAAATATTTTGGCTTTGCACTAAAGATCGTTTTCAGATACATCTATAGATATGAAAAAGCAGTTGATATCGCCAATGATGGTTTTGTAAAATTGTTCCGGAGCTTTGACAGCTTTGTCTCCGGGTCCAATGAAGATTCTGAAAAGATCTTGATGGGGTATATCAAAAAGATCATGATCAACGCATCAATAGATGAACTAAGGAAGAATAAAATGACACCGGAGATTGGAGGCATACCAGAGGATGTATGGGACATGAACAGCAAAACGCATGAGGCCGATCAGATGATGATATATAAAGACCTCATTTTGCTCATCAAAAAACTTCCGCCTCAGTATCGTGTCGTTTTCAATATGTATGTGATAGATGGATATAATCATTTAGAGATCGCAGAGATTATGAAAATATCAGTGGGCACGTCAAAATCAAGTTTATCAAGAGCAAGGACCCTTTTACAAAAAAGCATTAAAAAAATCGAAGACAGTATAGCATGCAACATGTAGATGACCATATGGATGACCTGTTCCGGAAAGCAGCTGAAAATTATCAGTTGAAAAACGGGAACAACTGGGATAAGATCGCTCCTTATCTTACCAGTTCTGCAACACCAACTGCTGCAGCTGTTATCCCCAAAAAAAATAATAGGCCATGGCTGATTCTTACTATACTGCTCTTGCTTTCGCCTTTATTGCTCATCACCTTTAATAAAGAAAAATCAACACCGGAGCCACAGACCACCGAAAGAAAAAATTCAGATCGAAAAACCATTGATCCTATTCAGTCGCCTGCCAATGGTATTCAGCAACAAATAACTACTGGCCTGAAACAGCTGGCTACTAATAATATTCGGCAGACCCAAACAAAAGATCCTGCAAAAACTGCATCAACGGCAATCAACCCCGGAGCCGCGAATAATGCTACAGAACTGAATCAACCGATAGCTGACATATCTGTCACCAACATGCCTGTGCAAACGGTAAATCCCACCAATGAACGAGAACTTCTGACCCAAACAAAGATCAATACCACAGTAAGTCAATGGACTGATAATGATCAGCATTCAGCTGCTTCCATACCTGTTAAAAAATCTCCTGAAATTCGCGGACTCTACCTGGGCGTTCTCGCCGGGCCGCAGTGGAATCAGGTAGAGGGGCAGGGCTATAACAAAACAGGATTGAACATCGGCCTGATTGCCGGCTTCAGTTTGAATAAAAAACTGGCCATCGAAAGCGGAATATCTTACTCCAAAAAATATTACTATAGCAATGGTGAGCATTTTCACATGAAAAAAAATCCGGGAACGCCAGTAATGAAAGTGATCAGCCTGGAGGGAAGCAGCAATGTGATTGAAATACCAACCAAGATCAAATACGATCTTATCGATAATAAAAAACGAGAGCTCTTTATTACGGCTGGTCTTTCAACATATCTCCTGACCAAAGAAAACAATCAGTATTACGCACTGATCAATGGCGCATTGCAAAATTCCACAGTGAGCTATGATAACAGAAAAATCTACGTGGCAGGTGGAATGAATCTGAGTGGGGGCTATAGCATCCATCTCAAAAAGAAAACTGACATCAGAATAGAACCTTATTTGCAAATACCGTTCAAAGGCACCGGTGTGGGATCAATGCGGGTAACGACCACTGGATTGAACATAGGCATCACAAGAAATCTTCACAAGTAGAAAATTAAATCTTACCGCTTAGCCTTTTAACCATTGCCATGCAATGGAACAGGAAAGCTTTGACTATAAATTAAATCAAAAACAAAAACAAGTACAATGAAAAAATCACTGTTCATCCCGCTATCATTATTGTTGTTTGCATCTTGCCAGAAAGAAAATGAGTCGCCCGACAATCTGCTTTTGAATGCAGCCCAGAATGGGAATGCAGACCAAAAAAGGAGTATGTACATGGACGATAAAGATGGCAATTTTAAAACCAATTTCAACGGACTGGAAGATCTCGGCCCCAATGCAGTATATGAGAATTGGCTTATCGTAGAAGGTAAACCCGTTTCGGCAGGCATATTCATGGTAGATGCAAAAGGAAAACCCAGCAAATCTGTATTTAAAGTAGCAGAACAAGACCTGAAAAATGCAGGCATGTTTGTTCTCACCGTAGAACCCTATCCGGATAATAACCCCGGGCCAAGCGACGTGCATTTAGTAGGAGGAACATTCAGCGGAAACAAATCCACTGAAGTATCAGTATCACATCCTGCAGCACTAGGCAATGATTTCACTATGGCATCCGGCAAGTTTATCATTGGTACACCAACAGACGGACCAAACAGTAATGAAGAAAGCGGTATCTGGTTTCTCAGTCTTGCTTCCGGAAGTCCAATGCCCGGACTGATGCTTCCAAAACTTCCTGCCGGTTGGAAATATGAAGGCTGGGTAGTTTTGAACGGAAAGCCCGTCAGCACCGGAACATTTATGTATACAAACATGAAAGATGACTCAGGCATATTCAGCGGCCCCATGCCTGCACCACCTTTCCCTGGCGAAGACTTTCTTATGAATGCGCCTATGGGCCTGAGCTTTCCTACTACCCTTCGCGGCAGTACTGTAGTAGTTAGCATAGAACCATATCCCGATAACAGTAAGGCTCCATTTTTATTGAAGCCGCTGTATACACCTGTAGCTATGAATGCTGCAACATTTACCGATATTTCCCTAATGAAAAACCTCGGATCTTTCCCTACAGGATCTGTTCACAAGACTAAATAGTCATTCTTAAAATCTTGCGGATGTGTGCTGATGAAAAACAGCTGCTCCATAGTGGGCAGCTGTTTTAAATTTATAAGGACCCAGTAAATCGAGTTCGTGCCTTCCAAGCTCAACAAACCTTAAAGAATGTCTTCGCCTGCGCCTCTTCCTGCTGGGCCAGCATAGCTTCGATTTTCTTTGCGGTTTTAGTGATGGCCAGGCCGCCGAGGCCAGTGCAGCGCAGCGTATTTGGAATGGCGTCGCCCACTTTCTTCATGGTCTCGATCACTTCATCAATCGGGATCACCTGGTCGTAATCCGCGAGGGCCATATTGGCGCAGGATATTGCTGTCGATGCAGCCATCACGTTTCTATTTAAGCAAGGAGCTTCAACGCGATCGGCGATCATATCGCAGATCATTCCGAGCGATGCTTGTAAGGTCATAGAAGCTGCTGCCAGAGATTGATCCAGGGTTCCATTCTTCAGCACTACTAGTCCTGCTGCGGCCATGCCCGAACCTGAACCACATTCCGCCATACAGCCGCCCACCTCCGCCGCAAAAGTGGCGTGTGCAGCGATGAACACACCGATGATACCCGCGGCCAGCATGGCTTTCACCATCTCGTCCTGCGAAAATTTCAAGGTAGTAGCCGTGCCGATCACAGCGCCGGGTAAGGCGCCACATGAACCTGCGGTCGGCGCCGCAACGATCACACCCATC
>JANMHK010000101.1:0-6315 GCA_031375135.1 Sphingobacteriales bacterium
TTTTTTTCCAGTATCTGGCCTCTTTTCCATTTACTGGCGCCGCCCACCATACATTTCCAGTTGACCGATCCTTTCTGTTGCATAGCCATCTGGATGTCCGGGTATTCGTCAGCCGGCTCAAGGGTAAAAATTTCGATCACGCCGCCAGTTGGTTTGACAAACAACAGGCGAGCCTCTACCACCCGTGTGTTATTGAATATAAGCGTAGCCCCTTCCGGAATATGGTCAGCTATGTTTTTGTAAATGGTTTCGCTGATCAGGCCTTTTTCATAAACCAGGAGTTTTGTAGCGTCGCGTTCAGCCAGGGGAAAGCGCGCGATTTTTTCGTCGGGCAGCTCATAATCATAGTCATTAATGTTAATCTGACGGGGATCCATGGGTGGAATTTTGCCAATTCACAGTCTTTCCACAGCTATTCACACGCTATCCACATAAAAATACCGGTTTTCGGGTTAAACCCTGTACCGCATTGATTCTTATCTGTGGAAAAATATAAAAAATCCATTTACGTTATGAAAGTGGGAAATTGTGTTAATTTGTGTAAATATGGTTCAGTTTTTGATAACTCATTGTAAATGATTGGATTCCTAGGAGAATATGAGGTCACTCTCGATAGCAAAGGTAGATTTCTTCTGCCGGCCAGCCTTAAAAAACAGCTGCCGGACGGAGATTCAGCCTCCTTTGTTATCAACAGGGGTTTTGAAAAATGCCTGACCATGTATCCTCTTACCAGTTGGGAGCCCATTTTTACCAATATCAGCAAATTGAATGATTTCGATCCTAAAGTTCGGGAATTCCGCCGATGGTTCCTGAACGGTGCGATCCAGATGGAGTTGGACAGTGCGGGGAGGTTGTTGGTGCCGAAAAACCTGATCGAGCATGCGGGGTTGGAAAAAGACGTGGTTTTAGTGTCGGCGGTCAACAAGATCGAAATCTGGGACAAAATAAAGTACCAGCAGTTCTTTGATTCTTTTTCACCTGAAGCTTTTAGCGACCTGGCGGCTGAAGTGATGCAAGGCAAACAAGAGTAACTGATGTCGGATTCCGGAAATAACGGATCGTCTTCGGGCTACCATATTCCGGTGATGCTGCAGGAAGCTGTAGACGCACTGGCCATCAAACCCGATGGTGTTTATGTCGATTGCACTTTCGGAGGAGGTGGCCATAGCAAGGGAGTTTTACGGAAACTGGGGCCAAAGGGGAAACTTTTCGCTTTTGATCAGGATGATGCGGCTCGCGCCAATTTACCAGATGATCCCCGGATCGAGTTCCTGCCCTATAATTTTCGGCATCTGGGGCGTATGCTCAGGTTCCATGAAGTGAAACAGGTGGACGGGATTTTGGCAGATCTGGGTGTGAGTAGCCATCAATTCGACGAGGCATCGCGCGGGTTCTCTACCAGATTTGATGCAGACCTGGATATGAGGATGGACAGAAGGCAAACCCTGACGGCTGCGACCATATTAAACGAATCAACGGAGCAGGAGCTCGTGAAAATATTTGGAGAGTACGGAGAAGTGAGTAATTCAAAAACGTTGGCAAGAACGGTAGTGGAGTATAGAAAAGCATTGCCGATTCAAACCATCAACCAGTTCAAAGAGGCAGTGCAGCAGGTGGTGAAGGGAAACCCGCAAAAATATTTTGCCCAGGTTTTCCAGGCGTTGAGGATCGCAGTGAATGATGAATTTGGAGCGCTGAGGGAAATGCTGGAACAGATCCCGGCATTATTGAAACCAGGAGGAAGGATCGCGGTGATCACTTTCCATAGCCTGGAAGACAGGATCGCGAAGACATTTTTTAAGAACGGAAGCTTTACAGAAATACAGTCAGACGAGATATACGGCACCAGGCAGGAATCCCCTTTCAATATCATATCCAAAAAACCTATTCTGCCATCGGCAGAAGAACTCGGAAAGAATCCAAGATCCAGAAGCGCCAAGCTGCGCGTTGCAGAAAAGAAATAAGGAAAAAACATCCCAAAAACCAACATGGAACAAAGGGAAGGAAAAATGGAATGGAAGAAGTTTTTATTGAACTATCAATGGATGGTCTCGAATATTCCATTCTTCCTGTTTCTCTCACTGCTTACTGTAGTCTACATTTTTAACGGGCACTATGCGGAAAAGACGATCAAGGATATCAATCGCACCGCCCGTGAATTGAAAGAGGTACAGTATGAATATAAAACAGTTCGCAGCGAACTGATGTATCAGAGCAAGCAAACTGAGATCGTGAAAGTGGTTGCACCACTGGGACTTAAAGAGCTTGTGCAGCCCCCCTTGAAATTGAAAGACACCCTGTATTAATACCGTAAACAAACTGCTTAATTGGATATAAAGAAGGACATATTATGGAGAGTGTACCTCATCTTCCTGGGCATCGTTTTCTTCAGTCTGGTCATCGTTGGTAAAACAGTTTTTATACAACAGAAAGAAGGCAGTTACTGGAAAAAAATGAGTGATAGCCTTCATCTCGAATATCGGGAGTTGGATGCCGAGCGGGGCACGATATATAGTGAAGATGGCAGTATGCTGAGTACCTCCATTCCTTATTTTGATGTTCGAATAGATTTTGGTGCTGATGGCCTTCGTGAAAAAAACGGAAAAAGGTTCAAAGAAAATATTGATTCTCTTTCCATTGAACTGGCTGCACTTTTTGAAGACCAATCCGCCGCAGCCTACAAAAAAGAATTACAATCCGCCTTTAAAAACAAAGAACGCTATTACCTGCTTCAGCGTAACATTAGTTTTCGCCAGTACCAGGTTATGCGGGATTTCCACCTTGTAAAGGCTGGGCGCAATAAAAGCGGTTTTATTTTTGAAGATAAAGAGAAGCGTCTTACTCCTTTTGGCCTGCTAGCCAACAGAACCATCGGTCTTTCACGTGAATACATGGGCCCCGATGGTAGGGTTGTTAGTAAGAATGTGGGTCTTGAAAAAACTTACGACACCTTATTGCGTGGCGAAAACGGAAAACGACTGGTGCGTAGAATCTCCGGCGGTGCGTTTGTACCCATCAAAGGGTCTGAAATTGAACCTGAACATGGCCGCGATGTGCTCACTACGCTTGATGTCAATATCCAGGATATCACAGAAAATGCATTGATGAAGATGATGGTGGCCAACGAATGCACCAACGGCACGGCCATTGTGATGGAAGTTAAAACCGGTAAGATCAAGGCGATTGCCAACCTCGGCCGGCAACCCGATGGGTCTTATTTCGAAGACCTTAATTATGCGATCACCAAATCTGAACCCGGTTCCACTTTTAAGTTGGTGACCATGCTTTCCGTGCTGGAAGACAAGCACGTGAAACTGAACGATATGGTAGACCTGGAAGGCGGCGTATGGAAAGTTGCAGGAAGAACAGTCTACGACAGTGAAAAACATGGTCGCCAGGGTGTGACGGTGAAACAGGCGTTCGAACTCAGTTCCAATGTGGGCATGGCAAAAATGGCCATGGCATACTATTCCGCTAATCCAAATAATTTCCTTAACCACCTACATCGTCTCAAACTAGACACCATCACAGGTGTAGGTTTATTGGGGGAATCAAAGCCTGTGATCCCTAATACGAAGTCAAAATTCTGGAGCGCGCCCACCCTGCCCTGGATGAGTTTTGGATACAACCTATCCTTAACGCCCTTGCACACACTCATGCTTTACAATGCCATCGCTAACGGTGGCCGTATGATGAAGCCTTACCTGGTTAATTTAATTGTGAAAGATGGTACCGTAGTAAAATCATTTGGTCCGGAAGTAAAAATTGAATCCGTTTGCAGTCCTCAAACTCTTGCTCAACTGAAAGAATGCCTGGAAGGTGTAGTGATTGAAGGCACCGGTAAGAGTATGGCAAGTCCTTTCTATGCGCTTGCGGGTAAAACAGGAACCGCTTTGGTTGCCAATGGTACGCATGGATATTCAGATCATATTTATCAGTCATCCTTTGCAGGATATTTTCCGGCCGACGATCCCCAGTATTCATGCATTGTGGTTATCCGCAATAAACCTTTTGCCCATGTTTATTATGGTGCCCTGGTTGCTGGCCCTGTTTTCAAGGAAATCGCCGATAAGCTCTATTCCGCCAATTTGAAATCCTTACCTGCCTATACCGCCTTTCCCGTAAAAGACAGCACACTGGCTTACTGGTCTGGCTGGAAGCAGGATTTCA
This sequence comes from Sphingobacteriales bacterium, assembly GCA_031375135.1. Classification (GTDB taxonomy): domain Bacteria; phylum Bacteroidota; class Bacteroidia; order Chitinophagales; family Chitinophagaceae; genus Pollutibacter. The sequence goes on from JANMHK010000101.1 coordinate 4,171, forward strand.
ATCGCGTATTTAAGAAGATGGGCATGGGTTACCAGGATTCTTCATTGTCGGGCAAATGGACCTATATCCAACGTCAGGATAATGTATCTACAGAAAGAAAATTGCAGGTGACGAAACAGGCCATGCCGAATGTGAAGGGGATGGGTCTGAAAGATGCATTGTACCTGCTTGAAAATATGGATCTGAAAGTAGTGGCCAAGGGTATGGGAAAGGTGAGTCAGCAGTCTCTCGGTGCGGGAACATCTATAGCAAAAGGACAAACAGTTTATATAGATCTGAATTAATGGCAACGCTAAGCGACATATTATATAAGGTGAGCCTGAGGGCAGTAACAGGACCCACTAACGTTGACATAACGGATGTGGTGATTGATTCACGCCGTGTTGTGCCGGGATGTTGCTTTATTGCACTGAAGGGAACGTTGAATGATGGGCATGATTATATCCCTGCAGCCATTCAGGCTGGCGCAGTAGCGGTGGTGTGTGAGGTGATGCCTGCACAGATTTCAGAAGGCGTGACCTATATTGAAGTCAATAATGCTGCTGAAGCAGCAGGTTATATGGCACACCAATTTATGGGTGAGCCTTCAACCAAGTTGAAACTGATCGGTGTTACCGGAACCAATGGGAAGACCACGGTAGCAACACTCATGTTCCAATTGTTCACAGCCCTGGGATATAAGTGCGGGTTGGTATCCACAGTAAAATATGTGATCGGTAACAAGGAGTTGAATTCTACCCACACAACACCCGATTCGATAAGCCTGAATAAATTATTACGCGAGATGTTGGAAGATAGCTGCACCCATATTTTTATGGAATGCAGCAGTCATGCCATTCACCAGCATCGCATCACAGGTCTCCAATTCGCTGGGGCCATCTTCACTAACATCACCCACGATCACCTCGACTATCACAAAACTTTTGATGAATACATAAAAGTTAAAAAATCTTTCTTTGACCATCTTCCAGCCAATGCTTTTTCCATCTCCAACTTAGATGATAAGAGAGGAACAGTGATGCTTCAAAATACCGGAGCTTCTAAATACTATTATAGTCTTCGTTCCATTGCAGATTTCAAGGGTCGCATCCTGGATAATAGTTTAACGGGCCTTCATATGCTGATCAATGAGCAGGAAGTAAACTTCCGGATGATCGGGGAATTCAATGCGTATAATTTATTGGCAGTCTATGGAGCGGCGATTTGTATGGGGGAAGACAAACAAGAGGTGCTGACCGTTTTGAGCAGCTTGCTGGGAGCAGAGGGAAGATTTGAATATATTATTTCTAAAAAGGACACCATTATTGGCATCGTGGATTATGCACATTCCCCTGACGCTTTGTTGAATGTGCTGGCTACAATTAAGAATCTTAAGAAAGGCTTTGAACGCGTGATCACCGTGGTAGGCTGCGGCGGAGACAGGGATAAGGCAAAACGTCCCATCATGGGCCAGGTTGCTTGTGAGCACAGCGATAAAGCCATTTTCACTTCTGATAATCCGCGCTCGGAAGACCCTGCGCAAATATTGAAGGACATGGAGGCGGCCCTATCGATCGAGAACAGGCGGAAGTTTTTGGCGATCGCAGACAGGAGGGAAGCCATTAAAACGGCGGTTAGCCTTGCAGGTAAGGAAGATATTGTTTTAGTGGCAGGCAAGGGTCATGAAAAATACCAGGAGATCAAAGGTGTGAAAATCCCTTTTGATGATAAGGAAGTTTTGAAAGAATGTTTTGAAGGGAGATAATATATGCTGTATCATTTATTTCAATGGTTGATCGAACACGGTATTAAGCTGCCAGGTGGTGGACTGTTCCAGTTCATTACGTTCAGGGCGCTGATGGCCATACTGCTGTCGCTGATCATTACCATGGTCTATGGCAAGCGTATTATTAACCTGCTGAAACATAAACAGATCGGCGAAAGTGTGCGGGAGCTTGGTCTCGCGGGTGAGCAAGAAAAGAAAGGCACTCCCACCATGGGCGGTATCATCATCCTTTTAGGCATACTCGTTCCCACTTTATTATTTGCAGACCTCGACAAAGTATATATCAGACTGATCCTATTGTCTACGGTGTGGTTGGGGATCGTTGGTTTCGTTGACGACCTGCTGAAGTTAAGAGCAAAGAAGCGGATCCAGGAGATGGG
>JANMHK010000495.1:0-8485 GCA_031375135.1 Sphingobacteriales bacterium
GAGCCCAACGAGAACAGGTATAATTTCGATAAGCCCCGATTCGACAGCTGGAGCGGAAGGGTAACCTATAATCCCACAGCAGCATTATCCATGCAGGTTTCGCAGGGGTTCATCAAACAGCCGGAACTGCTTCACCCGGGAGTGGATGTTAACCGAACAACCGCATCGATCAGTTTTGCCAATAGTGAGGGGAGTTCGAATTTTACCGCGCTCTGGGGGATGAATAAAACTAAAAAGCATGCGGCAGAACACGGCGTTTTGTTGGAAGGATCCCATGTAAAGGGTAAGATGACTTACTATGGAAGATATGAGTGGGTTCAGAAATCTATAGAAGAGCTGGATCTCGATGAATCAAAATATGGGCACGATGCTGTTTTTCCGGTGCATGCCCTTACAGCAGGACTGGCCTTCGAAGCCTTTGCGGCCGGTCAAACCAGGTTTTCATTGGGTGGGCAATTGAGCGCGTTCAGTGCCGACAACAAGTTGAACGACCTTTATGGCAATAATCCATGGTCGGCCCAAATCTATATAAGGCTGTATCCGGGCAGGATAAAATAATTGCAAAGCTCGATGGTCTTTTTAGATCATCGAGCTTTAGTTATCAGAAATGATCGATCGCCTGCTTTGTATAAACTGAAGCCGTCAGACTCCTGTTTGCTGCGCTGGTTACTACATCACTTCTTCTACTGTCTTGCTGATATGGTTCAGGCCTTCTCTAAATCCTTCTTTTAGGCCGTTCAGTTTCTTCTGGCCCTCCTGGATTTCGTTTTTGATGGTGCCGGTTAATTTTCTTCCCTTTTTAGAAAATATTTCCCTGGTTTCTGAACCCTTCCTGGGAGCGAACAAAAGACCCAACACTGCACCTGCTGCCATTCCAATACCCAGCGCTGCGAAAATTTTATTTGCGGTTTTCATGAATCTTTATTTTAGGTGAACAATAGTTTTCTGAGATGTAAATATCGCGAGTAGAATATTCAAAAACAATGAGGCTAATCATTGGTTGCTAATTGCCATGTTGGATGCTTTACCGATTGCCCGGATAAAAGCAGTATTTTAAGCATCCAGAAAAAATTCATTTATGTTCAAAGGACTGATTACTGCCATTGTTTTACTTGCCGTTCTTCATGTTCATGGCCAGGTTGATCCTGCCCCTGCCTACCCGCTGATTACGCATGATCCTTATTTCAGTATCTGGTCTTTCTCAGATACACTCAATAGCACACCCACAAAACACTGGACTGGGGCGGATCAATCGCTGACAGGCATGGTCAAAGTAGATGGTAAGATATTTAGGTTTATGGGCAATGAAGCCGTCAGTTACAGAAGTTTTATTCCTACTGCTGATGAACAGGTCTACAGTCCCCGTTACACAGAAGCAAATCCCGGCCCCAACTGGATGAATCCTGATTTTAACGATGCAGCCTGGAAATCAAGTCCCGCGCCTTTTGGTGATCAGGCGTCAGCCAATACGGCCTGGAAAACTAGTGATATTTGGGTAAGAAGAAATTTTTCAGTGAATGAACTTCCCGCTGGAAAAGTTTATCTGAAATTGAATCACGATGATAATATTGAAGTCTATCTGAATGGCAAGAAGATCCATGAAAAGATCGGCTGGAGCAGTAAGTACTTATACATACCCGTTAATATGAACGGCATCCTGAAAAAAGCTGATAATGTACTGGCCCTTCATGTGGTAAACACTGGCGGTGGTCAGGTACTGGATGCAGGACTTTCACTCGACCCGATAAAGATAGAAAATGATGTTGTCGCAGCCCGGCAATTATCGGTCAATGTAACGGCAACAAAAACAGCTTATACTTTCCGTGCAGGGTCTGTTGATCTTGATCTCGACTTTGTTTCACCGCTTCTGATGGACGACCTTGATCTTATGGCCCGCCCCGTTTCTTACATTACGGCTAAAGTCAAATCCAACGATGGAAAGGAGCATGATGTAAAGCTTTATCTGGGTGTATCTGCCAACCTTGCCGTCAATATGGTGTCGCAGGAAGTTGCTGCAAGCGCCTATCAGTACAAGGATTTGTCTGTTCTTAAAGCAGGAACGGTAAGCCAGCCCGTATTGCAAAAGAAAGGCGATGATCTCCGAATCGATTGGGGCTACCTCTATGTTGGTGTAGCCGCATCAGCGCAGGCGAAACAGTATATTACCAAAAGCGCAGAAGCTCTACCTGCGTTTCAGAAAGACAAATACTCATCTTCTATTAACCAGGGACGAGACCTGGTATTGAACACGGTGGTCGCCCTTGGAAAGGTCAATGCCGCGATTACGCATAGTTTTTTATTGGGGTATGATGATCTGTATCCGGTGCAATACTTTTCAACCAACCTGAAACCATGGTGGAAAAAACAGGGTTCGGAAAAATTGGAAGATGAGATGTTGATGGCGAAGGCTGACCAGGGTAAAATACTTGAACGATGTATCGTTTTCGACAGAAGACTATACACGGATGCGATAGCCAGCGGCGGCAAAGAATACGCAGAACTATGCGAGCTGGCCTACAGGCAATCGATAGCGGCACACAAGCTGCTTCGAAGCCCTGACAATGAAATACTATTTCTCTCAAAAGAGAATTTCAGCAACGGTTCGATCAATACAGTCGATGTGACCTATCCATCTGCCCCTTTGTATCTCGTATACAATCCGGATCTGTTAAAGGGCATGTTGAATGGGATCTATTATTTCAGTGAGAGTGGTAAATGGAACAAACCTTTTGCGGCCCATGATCTTGGCACCTATCCCATTGCTAACGGGCAAACCTATTCGGAAGATATGCCTGTGGAGGAGAGCGGGAACATGCTCATTTTAACGGCTGCTATTACTATGAAAGAGGGCAAAGGAGACTACGCGCGGAAACATTGGAAAACCATGACCCAATGGGTCGGCTTTCTTGTCCGCGAGGGATTTGATCCAACCAACCAGTTGTGTACCGATGATTTTGCAGGGCATCTTGCCCGCAATGCCAATCTTTCTTTAAAGGCCATTGTAGGAATAGCAGGCTACGCTTATGTAGCATCTATGCTTGGATACAACGATATCGCGAAGCAATATCAGGATACTGCCAGGAGTATGGCCAAACGATGGGCCGTACTGGCTGATGCAGGAGATCATTATGCCTTATCGTTTGACAACCGGAACACCTGGAGCCAGAAGTATAACCTGGTTTGGGACAAGGTACTTGGATTTAATATTTTCCCTGAAGAGGTATACCAGAAAGAAGTGAAATACTATCTCACCAAGCAGAATAAATATGGACTGCCTCTGGATAGCAGGAAGGGCTATACAAAATCAGATTGGGTGATCTGGACTTCCACGCTCGCAAAAGAGCGGTCCGATTTTTCGGCCCTTATGTTACCTATGTATAAGTTCGCTGCAGAAACCCCCACCCGTGTGCCGCTGAGCGACTGGCATGAAACAACCGACGGCAAACAGGTCGGGTTTCAGGCACGAAGTGTTGTCGGCGGTTATTTCATGAAGATGCTCGCGGATAAGATGAAATGATCGAATGGCCAGCCGAAACCATGATAAATAATTGCTATCTTGACCAGGTGACGCGTCAGTAAAATAAACATAACATCATCAACCATGGAACGCAGAAAATTCATTAGGAACACCATGCTCTCTGCCGTGGCCGTCAGCGCCCACGGTTACGTACAGTTTAATGGCCTGCAGTTTGAGGGCGACTGCGCCACTACTACCGACATCCTGGGCCCTTTTTACAGGCCGGAAGCACCGATCAGATCAAACATGCTGGTTAAGGGTAGTAAAGGACAATTGGTGACGGTTAAGGGCAAAGTGAAGCACAAGGATTGTAAAACGCCACTCAAAAATGCCTGCGTGGAATTATGGCATTGTGATGAGAAAGGTGTTTATGATAACGAATCTGAAGCCTTCAATTACAGGGCGCGTACTTTTTGCGACGATAAAGGGAACTACGAGTTTAAGACCATCATCCCCGTGCCCTATGACGCGGGTGGCGGTAATTTCAGACCGGCGCACTACCATATGCTCATTTCCGCCGACGGTTACCAGGCGCTTGTTACGCAACTTTACTTTACCGGCGACAAACATTTGGCTGAGGATACTTCTGCAAGTTCTCCCGCAGCAAAGAACAGGATTCTTGATGTTAAAGACGGTAGCGGCGGTGTAAAAATAGTGTCGTTCGATGTCACCATGATGGAGAATATACCTGCTGATGAATCCGTATTAAACAGGCTCAGCGGCGATTACGTCAGGGCGGATAATGGCAAGACGGAAACCTTCTACAGGAAAGCTGGACTGTTATGGGTAAAGAGTTCCGGAAGTATTAATGGGGGTTATCCCTTGGTCTATCTCGGCAATAACAGTTTCGGTGGATACGGATCCGCCAATAAGTTGACGTTTACGCCAACTAAAGACGGATCAATTCAATTGGGTTTTTTAGGCAAAAATTCCAGTTGGGCTGCCGTGAAAAAATAAGAAACTCCACCATTCAATACAACGGCAGGCAGATCTAAGATGGCCTGCCGTTTTTTGTTAAGCAATGATCATCTGATCTGCATGATCTGCTGCGAATAATTCTCACTCACGGGGATACACTCGCCGTTAATGGTTACCTGGTGACGTTCAATTCTGCTGAGATGTTCTTTGTTAACAATATAGGACCGGTGGATACGGATAAATGTGGCCGGCGGCAGTAGGGATTCCATATCTGAAAATGTCATCCTTGTCAATAATTTTGAATCCTTCATCACCACATTGATATAATTTCCTTCTGCTACCAGGTACCGGATTTCGGTAAATGAAACCTTCACCAGTTCATAGCCTGTTTTTAAAAAAATATAATCCTGTATTTTCCCCTGGTTCCGCCATTGACTGACTTCGTGGGCCTTTGAACAGGCCTTCATAAAGCGAGGCAGTGAGAAGGGCTTAAGCAGATAATCAACCGCATCCAACTCGAAGCTGATAACGGCATGTTCTGAGTAGGCAGTGGTAAAGATGACCATGGGCTTTCTGGCGAGGCTATTGTAGAACTCGATGCCACTGATATCTGGCATCTTGATGTCCAGGAAGATCAGGTCCACAGGTTGCTTTCTAAGATAATCCATGGCCTGAAATGCGTCCGTAAAAGTCGCTGCCAGATCGAGGAAGGGTACCTTGGAAGCATGTGATCTGACCACTTCCAGCGCCACGGGTTCATCATCAATTGCAATTGCGATCATTCTTCTGTAGTTAACTGTATCGTTAAATGTATGAAAAACTCTTTTGCGTTTTCACGAATGATCAATTCATGCTTTTTCGGATAGAACATGTTGAGTCTTTGCTTGACATTATTCAAGCCTATGCCGGTATTATTCTTTTCCGGATCGGTTTCGCTTCTATTGTGTATGCTGTTGTATACATCGAAGAATATGGAGCCCTGACCGATGTTCAACGAGATCTTGATGTGTGAGGGCTCGCGAAGACTGATTCCGTGTTTAAAGGCATTTTCTATAAATGGAATCAAAAGCATCGGCGTAATATTCAGGGTATTTACCTCGTCTTCTATATTCACCTGGATATTGATATTGGGTGACTCTTGTGTGCGGAGTTTTTGCAGACTGATATAGTTTTTGATATAGTCGATTTCCCTGTTCAGCGAAATTTTATCCTGCACATTTTCTTCCAGCATAAACCTCATCATATCGCCCAGCTTCTGTATGCCTTCGCTGGTCCGGTCTGCTTTTTCCTGTAAGGCAGTGCCGTACAATGTATTGAGCGAGTTGAACAGAAAATGGGGATTGATCTGGGATTTTAGCAGGTCCAGGTTTGCAGAGGATTTTCCCAGCGCCTGCCTGAGATAGACCAATTCTGTCTTGTTTTCGGTTTTGTATTTATATACGAACCAAGTTATCGGAACAGTAACAAAGATCTGAAAGGCTGCGTTTCCAAGCAATACAGCAAGCACAGCACCCCCAAAACTGGCGACAGGCAAAATGATCAGGGCAAGGGGAATTGCTGAAAGCAATAGAATTTGAAGTACGGACCAGGCGTAACGCAGGAATTTACGTCTTGGATAATTCAATACCGACGGGATCAGTTTATGAAGCGAGTACCAGTATATTCCAATAGCAGTAGGAATGATAAGCGAATAGACAATGACAATTTCAAGCTGAGCACCCGCCACCAGGATCAGGAAGAATGAGATCATCCATAAGATGAATACAATGATGGCTTCGCGCGTGAGGCCTTTGTATTGTTCCTGTATAGCATCTTCGTTGGTAAGCAGATAAATAGCGAAATGCTTAATCACATTATACATCGCGAAAAGAAACATCATCCAAAAAGAAAACAGCATTCGTTTTTTGAAGATGTCATTATAGAAGGAATTCAGGTTTTCATAATCAGCCATTTTGTATGCTTTGAGCCAGGTGTCGCTGATGCTCATCACCAATCCTAAAATGGCAAATACAAGTATGCCCAAAACAATATTGACAACAAGGTTATTTTTAGTTTTTATATTAGGCGTGATATAAAGGCTCAGAAATATATAGGCTCCGTATAATGCTGTATAAACCGCAATTTTAGGAGCCATGAAGTTCTGCAGAAATGAAAACTGGTAATTCCGTTCATTAAACTCGTATCCAAGATTCGACCAGTCCGAGCCGAAACGCACCCCCTGAGATACCAATAAGAAGAGGGCTAAGATATAAACCACAGTGGCGCCCCAGAATTCAATCTTTTTATAATCGTAAGAAGTGTTCGTTTCAGCTCTCATTTGTCAATTTTATAGTGCAATGTTACGGCGGGCGGCCGCGGAGTGGCTCGTAAAGTGACGGATGGCCTTAAATATGTTATGAGTTGCAAACCATTCTATTTCAACGAGTAAGAATTTATTTCTTTTTGTATTTCATCTTTCAGGCGGAGAGCATTTAATTAATATCGCTCGCCAATTGCAAAAGTTATTCATTTGCAGTAACTTTTCTAGGCTAACTAAACCCTGATTTATGAGAAAAAGTCTACCCGCAGTTATTTTGTTTTTCTTTTTGTTTTCGGTGGTTTGCCAGTCATTCGCGCAAACTGAAAAATTCGGTTTTGCTGTTACCGATATGCAGAAGGAAGGTAAGAACTGGCTTGCACTGAGGAAAATCGATTTTAAGTCGGGCAATTTCAGCGATGTTCTGCTTAATGGTACTGATAAAAAGATCGCCATCCATGATCTTAAAGGTAAACGGTTTGTCACCGGGAAGATCAACGTTCCCAGCACAATAGATCCGGATATGCCATTTGTAAATGGTGTGGCAGCAATGGCCTATGACAGGGCCAGTAATCGCATCTTCTATGTTCCGATGTATTTGGATCAGTTGCGCTATGTGGATCTCAAGACCATGCAGGTGTTTACCGCAGGTAATAGTTTTGGAACAAATAAAGAGGTCATGGAAACCCAGACTCGAATGGTTGTGGCCGGAGATGGCTATGGCTATTCCATTTCTACCGACGGCAGTCATTTCTACCGGTTCAACACCGTAGGTGTCCCAATGATTACTGACCTTGGTGCACTGAAAGATGCCGAGCAGAATAGCAACGACGGCATGTCTGTCTTAGGTAACCCTTGCATGACAGCCGGTGGTGATATGATTGCCGATGACGACAACAATATCTATTTGATCGCTGCACGTAATTATGTGTATAAGATCTCTATCAATGATCGGATGGCCACATACCTGGGTAGTATTAAAAATCTGCCAACCAATTTTACTTCAAATGGCGCTGCCGTTGATCATGAAGGTAAAATCATCATTACCAGTTCTGTGTTTCCGGGCTCTATGTTTCGCGTAGATCCCATCACTTGGGAAGCTGAGGAATATAAGGGACCAAATGGGGTCTTCAATTCGTCAGATCTCGCGAGTAGTAATTTATTGGTGACAAACAAAGCCAAAAAAGGACCTGCTTTTGTAAGCAATATGAAGGGCACGATCAAAGTATTTCCAAACCCGGTAAGAACCAGTAGTTTCCAGGTTGGTTTTTCTAATATGGAGGCTGGAGATTATGTTATGGAACTAACGGATGTAGTGGGCAGAAGGATCCTACAGAAGAAAATCAATATCAGTTCCGGAAGCTTTATCGAATCAATAACACTGCCCGGTTCCTCAACCAAAGGTATTTATATGGTCCGCCTGGTTAATGCTAAAAGCAAACAGGTTTCTATAGAGAAGGTATTGGTTGAAAGATTCAAATAGCTGGAAACCTGATCAGTTTTTCAGGATAGTAAATTCAACCCTTCTGTTTAATTGCCTGTTATCATCCGTGTCGTTCGGAACTACAGGTTTTGTTTCGCCATACCCTTTGGATCTGATCCTTGTGGTTGAGATCCCTTTAGAAAGGATATATTCCATCACGGACCTTGCTCTGTTATCGCTCAGTACATAGTTGTAATCGTCAGCTCCTCTGCTATCTGTATGGGCACTCATTTCGATTTCAATAGTGGGATTTTCATTCAACAGACTAACT
>JANMHK010000499.1:0-9156 GCA_031375135.1 Sphingobacteriales bacterium
TGCGTACTTTAGCATGGGTATTGGAGAAATCCTGTGAGGGATATGTTGCAAAGAACTTTTCGTCTATCTCATAGTCGTACTCATGGACCCCGGGCTTCAAACCTACAAATGCTATATCAAATTCCCTGCGTCCGGACATAACAACCCGATTTAAAGGGATGCAAAGGTATTATGTTTTGAGTAAACTTCCAATTATGCCCCGTGGAAAATGGCTTAGTGGTTCATGGACTTTATTATTGACTGCCGTACTGGTAATCCGGCTCTCCACCCTTAAACCCCAATGGGTTGAAGCCAGCTATAGCCAAAAAATCTATCCCTTCATCTCTAAAATCCAACGGACCCTGACCGGCTGGCTGCCATTCAGCATTGGGGACTTGATCTATCTGTTGGCGGGAATATGGTTAATTATGGAATTGATCAAATGGCTTAAGGATGCCAGGAACAAGCAAATCAGCTGGTCCAGGTCTAGACCTTTGATTTCAAAATATATTCAAATAGCCATTTGTATATATCTAATATTCAATGTATTATGGGGAATAAATTATAATCGAATCGGCATAGCCCGGCAGCTCGGACTGGAGTTGAAAGATAGTTCCCAAGCTGAATTGAACAACCTGTCCAAACTCCTGATTCAGAAAACCAACCTGTTCCGGCCCCTTGAAACCGCGCCTGGATTTGACAGATCTGCCACTGCAGCGGCCGCGGCGTATGCCAGGGTTAGCGACAAATATTCATTTATACACTTCGCCCCACAGTCATTAAAACCATCCCTGTTTGGCGCCTTGGGAAATTATTTGGGTTATTCCGGATACTATAATCCTTTTAGCGGAGAGGGCCAGGCGAACACCAAAGTGCCAGGTTTCCTGATCCCTTTTGTCGTTTGCCATGAAATGGCGCACCAGGCTGGCTATGCCAAGGAAAGCGAAGCCAATTTTGTTGGTTTTCTGGCCGCCCGGGAGTCGCAAGACAGTGCCATGCTTTATTCTACCTATCTCAACCTTTTCCTTTACGCCAATAGTGAATTGAGGCGTTCAGATTCCTCTGCTGCGGCCCAAAACTACGAACTCCTTCTCCCCGCAGTTCGGCAGGACATTAGTCGCTACCGTGCTTTCTTGCTGGAATATGATTCGCCCCTTGGCACTATGGTCGACGCCCTTTACAGCCGTTACCTGAAGCTTAATGAACAGCCTGCGGGCCAGCGTTCCTACAATCAAGTAGTTATTTGGCTTATAGCTTACTATCGGAAGGAAGGTAAACTCTGATCAGAAAATATTCTTCCACATCATGCTTTCCACGGGTTTGTCGATCTGCCCACTGTATTTAGCATTCTTCTTCTGGTTGTATTTGACTTCGATCTCACCATCCACTGGAAAATAGATTAGCTGGCCAATAGGCATTCCTTTATACACTTTCACTGGTTGCTTGACAGATATTTCCAATGTCCAGTTTCCGCAGAATCCCACATCCCCTTTACCTGCGGTTGCATGGATGTCTATCCCCAGCCTGCCTGTGGACGACTTACCCTCGAGGAAAGGTACGTGCGCATGGGTTTCAGTATATTCCATGGTTACGCCCAGATAAAATATATGGGGATATAGTACAAATCCGTCTTCGGGGATCTCAAAATATTCTATCTCATTGTGCTTCTTTGCATCGAGAATATGCTCCCGGTACGTTGCGAGCCATTTTCCAAGATGAACATCATAGGAGTTACTGCCCAGTGCTTCACGGTCATATGGCTTGATCACGATGGATCCGCTTGCCATTTCTTCCAGGATACGTTTATCAGAGAGGATCATTTATAAAGATTGTTTTTTTTAGCCTTTCAAAGAAAGCGAAATTCGCATTTAGGACCTGTATATGCCACTGTTTTATCAACAAGATATTAACGAGACAACCAGATTGGGAGTTTGGAAGATAGAAGAGGACGACTCTTTTTTCTTGGAAGAGGTGCCTGTTCACCGTAACATTACTCATCCGCATAAAAAATTGCAGCACCTCGCGGGCCGATACCTGCTCAAATATCTCTTTCCGGATTTCCCCTACGAATTGATCAGGATAGCTGATACCAAAAAGCCTTTCCTGCACAACGAACAATATCATTTCTCAATTTCCCATTCCGGTGATTACGCAGCCGCGATGGTGAGCAAAGACAAGCGGGTAGGGATAGATGTGGAATTGTATTCCAGTAAGGTTATGAAGGTTTTGCAAAAGTTCCTTACCCCAAAAGAATTTAAATGGATGCAGAAGCATGAGGCTGCGGCATATGTCAGAGAGACTTTGTTATGGAGTGCGAAGGAATCTGTATTCAAATGGCATGGCAATGGGGGCGTAGACTTTCGAGAAGATATTCATATCCATTCCCTGGCATATACTGAAGAGTCTGTGTTGCCATTTCTCCAATGTTCGTTTACCGGCCAACCGTTTGCGGAACTGGAATGCCATTTTAGATTGTTCGATGATGTTTGCCTGAGTTGGGTGAGCAGTGACCATACCGGGTAAGCCGGATGGATCAGACAGAATAATTGTGATTGGGGTAGTTCAGCGGATCCTGGCAAAGCAAGTCACACATGATCTTATACAAGTCGGGGTAATGCTGGTTTAGCCTGTCGGGCGACTGAAAAAAGATCTCAATACTTTCTGCCCAGAACTCCTGAAAATTCTTCATGGCATAATCAGAATAAAGACCAACCGTTAATATTTTTTCACGTTCAAAGATCTTATCGCCCAATGCGGTAAAATGATTGAATGCGAGTTGGAACCCGTTGTCACGGTTCTCTTCCGCCTCGAAATTCTGGTAATACAAGGCGTGGGCCATTTCATGCAGACCTAAATTATTCCTGTCGTACTTATTCTTGTATCCTTCCAGAAACTGTTTCCAGGCAATGTTGATCGTATTGCCACTTACATTGCCGATCAGTATACGCATTGGTTCCATACCAATGAACTCCTGGGGATAGATCTGGATTAAGGAAAAATGCGGCATCATGTATTTGCTCAGTCCGAAGGTGAGCTGCACGGCTGCAGCGCTAAGCATGATCGGCATTTCGCGGTAGCCCTTGACATCATGGATAATGAAGATCTTGGACCGGATAAATTTTTTTATACGGCCAATGAATTTATCCTGATCGGGATGGACCAGTTTGCAGAAATAAGGGAAATGTTTGAGTAGTACTTTGCGAAGTACTTCTTCCGAAAAATCCAGGTTCTCGCCACGGTATACAAGAGGAGAGGAAATGAAATCCGCTTCTTTGTTCATTTCCAGTTCCCCCGTTGATTCGTCCGTTTGAGGGGAACGTATACTACGTGATTGCCTAAATATCAGCCAAATCAATCCCACGATCAGTAGTAAAGTGATCCAAAGTTCTATCAAAGCACAATAACTTTAAAAGGATAACGAATTTTGCTTGCGAAAAGTATATCGCTAAATCAGCAAAACTCAGACCAGCAAAGGAGTTAGTGATTTTTGAGGCCGGGCATATTACTCAAGGTTGTGAACCAGCAAGATATATGGCGAACCTGGCTCAGGCGATGATCATTATTCTCTTATCCTTTTTACCTGACTTCTGATTTTTTAAGGCGAAAAAACGAGCTGGAATATCTTGGCGCCAATAAAAAAGCCCCAGCAATAGCTGGGGCCTCTGGTGCCCGGGGCGGGGGTCGAACCCGCACGAGCCTTGCGGCTCACAAGATTTTAAGTCTTGCGTGTATACCAATTTCACCACCTGGGCAAAAAAAACCATCCCTTTGCGGGATGGTTATAGAGAGCGGAAGACGAGATTCGAACCCGCGACCCCCACCTTGGCAAGGTGGTGCTCTACCAGCTGAGCTACTTCCGCATATTAAGAGCTGAAAACGGGTGGCAAATATAACAATTGCTTCCTTTCAGCCAAAAAATTACTTGTACTTGGGCGTATACTGGGTGCTTTCTGGTACCTCAACCTTTGGTTTTCCCTTGTAACGGGCTGAGTACAGGCCATAGCAGCTGCCTAATAAGAATGCGGTGAACGTGAAGATCTGAACATGAAATAGAAAACGGGATGATGAAACCCAGTTCCTTGTAAAGTCTTTTTTCTCAGCGCTTACGGTTGATTCTTGTTGCATATTTGAATATTGCCCTGCAAAAGTAAGGGTTGATGATAAATTATTCATTTTTTGATGGCCACTATTTCGCGGAATAGTTTTTTCCCCATTCCAAAATGGTCCCAGGCAATGTTTCCACTATACTTTCCAGGCAGGTTTGAACCCGTCCTGACCGGAAACAAACTTTCTTTGCGATGACCTATCAGCCAACCCATCCAGGCTATATGGGCTTTTAGGATCGCCATAAAATAATGCGGTTCACCCAACAGCAAATTTTTCCAGGCGCTGACCGCATCCAGAAAAAACCGGACGGGGATCTTCCAAACTTTCTCACCCCAAGGCATATTCTTAGATAACATGATCATATTGTTTCGGAAGTTCAAAAACACTTTACGTTCGTTTCCTTTAGGCAGCGTTCCCCCACCAACGTGGTAAACCACTGAAGCCGGGCAGGAAAAGATCTTATATCCGAGGAGCTGGAGTCGCCAGCATAAATCGATCTCCTCCTGGTGCGCAAAAAAGAAAGGATCAAAACCACCCGTCTCGTGAAACAGGGAAGGCCTTATACAAAGGGCCGCGCCGCTGGCCCAAAAAATGGGCTCGGTCTGGTCGTACTGCCCGTTGTCCACTTCACAATCATCGAAGATCCTCCCTTTGCAAAAGGGATAGCCATAGGCGTCCAGCCAACCACCTGCTCCACCTGCGTACTCAAAGGTGTTTCGGTTGTTCCAGGCCAGCAGTTTCGGCTGACAAGCTCCGATGGCCTTATCGCTCTCCATTAAGCCAATCAATGGTTCGATCCAGCCCGGGCTCACCTCCACGTCTGAATTCAATAAGATGTAATAATCTGCCTGAACCTGCCTTAATGCAGTATTATAGCCTTTGGCAAATCCTTCGTTGACAATATTGTCAATGATCCTGACGGCGGGATAGTGGGTTCTTAAAAAGCTGATGGAATCATCCGTAGAGCCATTATCGGCAACAACCACGAACTTATTTGTATAAGTGCTTTGTGAGATGGAGGGTAAGAATTGTTCCAGGTATTTTTTTCCATTCCAGTTCAGTATGACGATCGCTACAGATGGTGAATCCAATTGCTAAGTTTATATTGCCTCAAAAATAAGCCCTAATTTATAAACCATCTATGCTGGCATTTGCAAACTGGAGGACTTTATTAACAATTGTAGCTTTAGTCATCGTGACGGCTACCATTTTTTACTCCCGTTACCTGGCGAACAAGATTGCAGCTGATGAACGACAGATCGTTGAAGCCTGGGCCGAAGCGCAACGCTTTATTGCCAGTGCGGGTCCGGAGGATAACATCACTTTTGCCACCGTGATGATGTCGTCACAACAGTCTATCCCGGTGATCGAGACCAATGAAAAGGACAGCATTACGAACTATCATAACCTTGACTCTGCTGATGTTGCGAGCAACCAAAAATACTTAAAGAGCAGGCTGAAAGAGTTTGCCCGGAACAGGCCCATTGTCACTTATCTCGGTAATGATTCTTCTTCTTACAACAAGTATTATTATGGCGAATCAAGGCTGCTCAAAGAAGTGAGATATTATCCCTATGTCCAGCTTTTCATCGTAGCCTTATTCATCCTCGTCACGCTAAATGCGATCAATGCCCGGCACCGTGCCATGCAAAACCAGCTCTGGGCGGGAATGGCCAAGGAAACTGCGCACCAGTTGGGCACGCCGGTTTCAGCACTGCATGGTTGGGTGGAGATGTTGCGTGAATCAGGTACCGATCCAGAGATGGTGGATGAGATGGAAAAAGATGTTGTCAGATTAAAACTTGTCTCAGATCGTTTTTCCAAAATTGGCAGCGCGCCAAAACTAGTGGAAAAGGATCTGATCGATACGCTGAATCAGGTGATGGCATATGTTAAGAAAAGGGCCCCGGAACGCGTCAAATTTATCATGGAAACAGAGCAATCCCGGATCATGATTCCCTTGTCTGATCCTTTGTTCGACTGGGTAGTCGAGAATTTGCTGAAGAATGCCCTCGATGCCATGGAGGGCCAGGGCGAGATCCGGATCAAGGTTCACGAACATCATACTAAACTCCTGATCGATATCTCCGACACGGGTAAAGGCATTTCTGCGTCCCAGATTTCCAGGGTTTTTAACCCGGGATTCACCACCAAGAAAAGAGGCTGGGGGCTAGGCCTGACCCTTTCAAAGAGGATCATTGAAGACTATCACAATGGCCAGCTGACTGTGAAAAGTTCTGAGCTCGGAAAGGGAACCACGTTCAGGATAGCGATCCCCAAGATCATGGCAACATAGCCGGTCTGGCAGTACGGATAAAAAGCTAAATTTGGATATGAAATCCTTTAAATTAGATAGAACAGCCTTCAAGGCACATACCCTGAAAGAAGCAGCTAATCATGCGTCAGCGTATAAAAAACTATCGTGGCAGGATCGCCTTAGGGTTGCAGCATATCTAAACAGCATCGCTTATAATTTTGACTTAAACAACCCTCCGGGAATGGATCGGACTAAGTTTTCAGCAAGATCTATTTCATCCTGATGGGAAATATTTTTAACAGTGATTTTCGGGACTTTCTTTTTTCTCTAAACAGAAACGATGTAAGGTATATTCTTGTTGGCGGATACTCCGTAATACTGCACGGCTATTCAAGGACAACAGGAGATATGGATATTTGGGTAGAGAGGACAGAGGAAAATTATTCGCGAATAAAGAAAGCTTTTCAGGAATTCAACATGCCGGTATTTGATATGACAGAAGAAAACTTTCTTCATCATCCGGTTTGGGATGTTTTTACCTTTGGCATCCCGCCTGTTGCGATAGACCTTATGATAAGTGTAGAAGGGCTTGAATTCCCTCAAGTTTACGAACGATCTGTTATTTTTTATGACGAAGACCTTGAAATAAGAACCATACACAAAAATGACCTGATTGCCGCAAAACAAAAGGCTGGAAGATCTAAAGATCTGAATGATCTGGAAAATTTGATGTAAGTATGTTTCCTCAAGCAAATTGCGGCGCAGCGTTACTTCGTGATCCTGTTACTCCTACGAGGGGCGTACGCAAACGCCTTCCCCCGCCTTCGGCGTGGGGGCTTTTTACACTGTTCGCATTCGAAAGCAAGCTTTCGATGCTCACAATGTAAAAAGCCTTCCCAACAAAGTTGGGAAGGCTTTTGTGCCCAGGACAGGATTCGAACCTGCACACCCTTTCAGGCTCTACCACCTCAAAGTAGCGTGTCTACCAATTTCACCACCTGGGCAACGGGTGTCAAAATTAGGGAATTTTGGCAAATTATTTTTTCATTTCATAACGATATTCCACGGAACCTGCCAATCGCTTTTGTTTCGTCAGGCAGGATTCTTTCATCCTGAGCCCATTTGCGCCATACTCATATTTCCAGGTGAGATAGTCTTTCCCGCCTTGTTGAATCACCATCATATCGCTAACACGTCCCTCTGTGGTATAGTCAAATGTATAGTCGGGAATCAGCCGCCCCAGCTTTTCCTGGAACCGGACGATATCAGTCAGGCGCCCTGCATCATCATAATAATAATATACTTTATCACCGGGCTTTCCTTTGTTGAAACTCTGCTCTTCGGTTACCCGTCCTTGTTCGTCAGAAACGAACCGGAGCTCCATCGTATCCCTGCTTTCCCTGATCCTTAACATTTTCTGGGGAACTCCTTTTTCCGAATAAAACCAGTTATGCGATTCAGTCGATTTTACTTTGTCGGCCGATGACCTTCCTGAATTTGAAATGGTAACAATATCCCCTTTCTCATTGTACGCATAATCATACACGCTGATCGCATTTTCGTTACTGTCTATGGTCCTGTACAATAATCCCTGGCTGTTATAGTAATTTACCAGCGTTGTTTTTTGTGCACCTGGCAACTGGGTGATGGTTTTTACCTGCGAATAACTGTTGTTGAACGTCTGCTCCATTAAAAATCCGTCGGTGGCTTCGCCCGATCCTTCAATGCTTTTACCGGTCATTTTGGTGACCCGCTGTTTTTTAAGCAGCTGGAACTGTTCGTGATTGATTCGATTGGTGATAATATCCTGGTAATAGAACTGCGCGTTTGCGGAAAAATCCAAGGCAACAATGAATAAAATGAAAAGCAAAACTGTTCTGTACATGGAGACAAATTTAGTCATTTAATCAGCGGCGCATGCTTCAACTGGTATATTAACGAAACGTAAAGCCCTTCCTGTATGGGAATTGTGCTTATTTTTAACAGAACGCGTTTACTTAAGTACCTGATATGGATCAAACATCTAAAGCATTTGAAAGACTGGTGAATATCATGGAGGACCTGAGGGAGAAATGCCCCTGGGACCGGAAACAAACCATTGATAGCCTTCGTTCAATGACGATCGAGGAAACCTATGAATTGGCAGAAGCTATTACTGAGCACGACTGGAATGGAATTCGGGAAGAATTGGGTGACCTTCTCCTCCACATTGTATTCTATGCTAAAATAGGTCGCGAAGAAGCCAGGTTCACCCTTGAAGAAGTGATCAATGGGATCTGTGAAAAACTGATCAGCCGGCATCCGCATATTTATGGTGACGTGATCGTGAAAGACGAAGAAGATGTGAAGAGAAACTGGGAGAAACTCAAGCTTAAAGAGGGTAAGAAATCCGTTTTATCGGGCGTTCCCGCAGGCATGCCCGCTATGATCAAAGCCATGCGGCTACAGGTGAAGGCCAAACAGGTAGGGTTCGAATGGGACCATAAAGAACAGGTTTGGGATAAGGTCAATGAAGAAATGGCGGAATTGACAGAGGCAGTGGGAGACTGGGAGAATGAGGGTTCTGATCTGAATAAACAAAAAGTTGAGGAAGAACTCGGCGACGTCTTTTTCTCGCTCGTGAATTATGCACGCTTTTTGCATGCAGATGCTGAACAGTCGCTCGAAAAAACCAATAAAAAATTTATGGCAAGATTTCAGGAAATGGAAAAGATGGCACTGGCTACCGGGAGGTCTTTGGACGATATGAGCTTAACGGAAATGGACGAACTCTGGAATCATATAAAGCGACAAAAGGATTAATTCATTGAGAA
>JANMHK010000516.1:0-11329 GCA_031375135.1 Sphingobacteriales bacterium
GCAATCTGTTGTTCCATTCATGGTGATCCTGAACAGTTCTTCTTTATTCACGGGTCCCGCGATCGTAAATTGCAATCCATTGTACAGGGGCGGTTTTAGCTTTAGCCCACCTATAGTTCTTGCTGGCTCGAGCTGAATGGAACTAACCGCAGGTATTTTATCAAGTGGCTCTGTAAATAAGATCTCCACAGTCAGACTGTCGGGCATATAGGAGAACAGGACAGCAGGCTTGACGGAATCTGCGGTGACACCTTGGATGCTGTTCTTTTTGCCAGGAGTTCCCCCTTTTGGGTCTTTTGATGCATCCCAATTCTGATTACCCATACAAGGCTTTTTGATGTCAATCAATTCCAGGCTCCAGCCTCCTTCCTGTTTCAGATCGTTTCTATACCAGCGCTTATCCCAGGCCAGGGCATGAATAACAGTTCCTGATGGCGACATCAGGTTCAGGGTATCGCCGTCGTTATTCAACGAGGGAAAGCTTGTTACTGCAAGAACATTTCCATAGGCAGCGTATGTACTGACCGATGAAGTTCCGCAAAGGATAACAATACTGTCGGGCTTAAGTACATAACTCGAATTGATCCTGCCTGCGGTGCTGCCGGTAGAAAATGTCCAGTTCCTGAGGTTCCACTCATTTTTGCTGATGTTCCTGATTTCAACGAACTCCGAAGCAGGCATGCCCCGGGAAGGAGTGGGATCTGCAAAGATCTCATGAATGACCACATCATATCTTCCCGGTTCTTGCGCTGCTACCCAAAACACCAACAAAAGCATCAATAACAACAAAACAGTTTGCTTCACATCATCTTAATCAGGCCTCAAATTACGATCCGCAGAAAGCGAAGTCAACGTGAAAGACCCCGGTTATATTCAGAAAATAACGACTGAAGCATGAGGATTTACGTCTGCGGGATTTTTTTTTGGCAAAAAAAGAATTGATGATTAATTTTACCATCATGATGATCATTAAACATAAACAGACCAATAAACATTTCCGCAAAGGGAAGGTGTAAGGAATGTCTATGCAGATATATATTTTCCGGGCCTTCCATGTGAAGGCCTTTTTTTATAACCAAAACTCAAACACGAACGAACATGAAAGTTGCAGTTGTAGGCGCCACCGGCCTGGTAGGTACCAAAATGTTACAGGTACTGGCAGAAAGAAATTTCCCTGTTGATGAACTTATCCCGGTTGCGTCCGCAGCGTCAGTGGGTAAAGAAGTGATCTATAAGGGCAAGGCCTATAAGGTTGGTAGCGCCGAAGATGCTATTGCTGCAAAACCAGATGTTGCTTTGTTTTCAGCAGGAGGTTCAACTTCACTGGAACTGGCTCCCAGGTTCGCAGCAGCGGGGATAACCGTGATTGATAACTCTTCCGCCTGGAGGATGGATCCTACCAAGAAGCTCGTGGTTCCGGAGATCAATGCCGATGCACTCACTGCAGAAGACAAGATCATCGCCAATCCCAATTGCTCTACCATTCAGATGGTTGTTGCCCTGAACCCGCTTCATCTGAAGTACAAAATTAATCGCGTGGTGGTATCCACTTACCAGAGTGTCACCGGAACAGGAAAGAAAGCTGTGGATCAGTTGATGGGTGAAAGGAATAAGGTGGTGACTGGGAATGATACTGAATATCCCATGGCTTATAAATATCCGATCGATCTTAATGCTATCCCCCAGATTGATGTGTTTTTGGATAATGGCTATACTAAGGAGGAAATGAAAATGGTACTTGAGACCAAAAAGATCATGCGTGATGAAAATATCAGAGTAACCGCGACTACAGTACGTATTCCAGTGATGGGCGGACATAGCGAAAGCGTGAACATAGAATTTGACGAAGAGTTTGACTTGAATGATGTGAAGCAGCTACTGATCAATGCGCCCGGCGTTGTGGTCACGGATGATCCGGCTAACCAAAAATATCCGATGCCGATGGATGCTCATGAAAGGGATGAAGTGTTTGTTGGGCGTTTGAGGAGAGATGAAACCCAGCCAAAGACCTTGAATATGTGGATCGTTTCTGATAATCTGCGTAAAGGAGCAGCTACCAACGCCGTGCAGATCGCGGAGTATCTGATGGCCAATAAGCTTTTAGGATAATGCCATGATGATGATGAGTTGGTTGCAGGTCAGCCAACTCATCATCATCTTATTCAATCGTTCTATTGATAAATTCAACGAAAGGTTTAAGGGCTTTTAAAGCGTCTATGCAGATCTTTTGCAAGTCGCCCGATTTTAATTCTTCATCGGTGATAGGCCTCGTTGCAATAAAGCTTTTGAGTTTAAGATATTCGGCGGCAGGGTTGGTGGGTTCATAACCTTTTGGAACCCTGGTCAGCGACATGTCTTCCCCCTTATAAACATCCTTATACTGCTTCTTAAAAGCAGGAGCCTTGATGATTTTCAAAAATTCATCGTAATTATAATCGATCTCCTGCCTGAGTTTTGATAAATGTTCGGGCATGGGCATCCACATTCCGCCACCAACAAATGCAGCACCTGGTTCGATGTGCACGTAGTATCCGGCAAATGGTGACTTCTTACCGCCAGCCGAAATGGATGCTCCGAAGTTGGTTTTGTACGGAGATTTATCTTTCGAGAATCTCACGTCACGGTTGATCCGGAAAATACATTCTTTCGCTGTTAAATGGGCGATCGTTGGATCGTGTTTACCGTATGCTTCGATCAATGAAGAAACAAAACCTTCAAACTCAGATTTTGCATCTTCATAGAGCGGTCTATTGGCGTCGAACCAAGCCTTATTATTATTCTTTGCAAGCTTTTTAAGAAACGAAATCATCAGCTCAGGTAGTTTATTTAACCTTACCCCAGTTTTCTCCACTCTTGATCCGGTATAAGGTCATCTCACTAACCCCATATTTTTCCGCCAGTTGTTTAAACGTCAGTTTTCTTTTGGGATCACTGAGTAATTTCTTGATTGTTTTTACCTGAGTAGTATTCAACTTCAAACCAGTACTGCGCGAAGCCTGTATTTTTTTATAGGCAATTTTGGCAGGCGAGTTCTGCTGGTGACTGGCTACTTCTTCCTGGGTCGCCCATTTAAGGTTGGAGGCCTTATTGTCGAGCTTATTGTGATTGATATGGACTACAAACTTGTATTTCGGAGAACGTTTCTTTGAAAACAACTTGGCTACTTCCCTGTGGATATATATGGTGCCTTTACTGTCCGGGCGATGTAAATTCAAACTTTTGTATCCGGTGGTCAATGAGCCGTTCAGTAGCTTGCCATCTTCATGCAAAACATCAGTATAACTTGCAACCCTTCCCTGGTTAGAGACTGCATACTTTTTTCTAAGATCTTTCCAGCCTGGGAATTGCAGGTTCTTCCAAACCTCTCCGGATATTTTCTTGATCATGTGATTAGCTTTTGTAGCAATAAAATTACTACAAGTATCCTTACCTGCTCATTATTTTTGGATCAGAGGTTCTATAATTTAACAGAAAATGGGCGAATCTAGCTTATGCGTTAACGTTACCCCCCGTCAATTCGATAAACTCCTGCTCGCTAATGATTCTGATGGTGGCGATCTTTCTGGCCTTTTCCAGTTTGGAACCCGCATCTTCCCCCACTACCAGGTAATTGAGCTTACTGCTCACTCCGCCGAGTATTTTACCCCCCTGCTGTTCAACTAATGATTCCGCGTCCTGCCTTTTTAATTGGGTAAGGGTACCTGTGAAGAGGAAGCTCAGGCCCTCCAGGCTGCCGTTGTTGCTGGCTTGTTGCCTATCGTTACGAAGATTGACTCCGGCTTCTTCAAGCTTTTTCAACATATTCATGTTATCGTCATTGTGGAAGAACTGGAAAACGCTTTCCGCTACTTTAACACCCACGTCTTCCAATTTCAACAGGTCTTCTTTCTCATACTGGCAATAGTCAAGCATATGCTCGACACTGTTTGCCAGTGCTTTGGCCGTTGTTTCTCCCACATACCTGATACCCATGGCATTCATCAGGCGATGGAGGGGTTGGGATTTAGATTTCTCTATAGCCTCCTGTAAATTGGTCAGAGATCTGGGACCATAGCCTTCCAGCAGCCGGATCTTGTCGTATGGCAAATGATAAATCCCGGGAAGATCTTTCAAATAACCTAATTCATAGAACTTGCGAATATTGGCCTCGCCAAGGCCACGAAGGTCCATGGCATCTTTACTGGTATAATGTATGATCTTCTCGACCACTTGTGCGGGACAGTTGATATTGATGCATCGCCATACGGCCTCATCTTCCGGTTTGTACAATTGATCGTTACAAGAAGGGCAATGGGAGGGGAAATCAATTTGTTTTTCTTTCCCGGTGCGGAGTTCCGTCAGGGCTTTAACGATATATGGGATCACATCGCCGGCTCTTTCAACCAAAACCTGATCCCCGATCATAATATTTCTTTCCCGGATAAATTCTTCATTGTGAAGGGAAACTGAAGTGACCGTAACACCACTGATAGGCACGGGTTCAATTTTAGCAACCGGCGTGATGCTGCCAGTTCTTCCAACCTGGAACTCGACCGATTTCAATTTGCTGGTCGCTTGCCTTGCTTTGAACTTAAATGCAATGGCCCAGCGTGGATGATGGGTCGTCATGCCTAATTTATCGTGCAGCATGATGTCGTTTACCTTCACCACCATGCCATCAATTTCATAGGGCAGGGTATCACGACTGGCTTCATATTCCTGGCAATAATCAATGACTTCATCAATATTCTTACAGATCTTTTTTTCCCGGAATGGACTTCTCAGGCCGAGTTCCCAAAGCATATGCAAAGCTCCGGAATGGGTATGTAGCAGTTCCGGGTGGTGTTGGCCATCTTCGGTGATCACATCGCTCACGTGGTAAAGAAAAGCTTCCAGGTTTCGTTTTGCAACCTCTCTTGAGTCTTTGATCCTTAAGGCCCCGGACGCGGCATTGCGAGGGTTGGCCAGTGGAGGCAGGTTCTGGGCTATCATCCCATTATTGTAATGCTGAAAACTCGTTTTATTCATCATCACTTCACCCCGGATTTCAATTTGCTTTATGCCGTACGATGAGAATTTTGCAAACAGCGGAATGGAACGAATTTGTTTGAGGTTGACCGTGATGTCTTCCCCTTCAACGCCGTCGCCTCTGGTGGCACCCCTTACAAAACGATCATTTTCATAAATAATGGAAATCCCTGCGCCGTCAAATTTTGGTTCAACGCAATATTCGATCTGTTTTAACCCCGATATCTCTTTCGCTTTCCTGTCAAAATCGTTCAAATCGTCCGCATTATAGGAGTTCTCGAGAGAAAGCATGGGTACCATGTGTCTCACTATGGGGAAATTTGCAGTAATTCCTTTCGCTACCCTTTGTGTTGGGGAATCAGGAGTAATCAGGTCCGGGTGATCGTTTTCCAGTTTCTCCAGGGCAGCATAAAGGGTATCATATTCTTTATCAGCAATCAGGGGGTCACTCAAAATATAGTACCGGTATTCGTGAAACCTCAGCGACTCCCTCAGGCTGTCCATATCAGCCACGCTGAAAACTGATTTTTTCAATAGATTACGCGAATCATGCTGATATCTTATCGTTTCTTCCTTGTTATACATTTCTGGCAACTTGGACGATAAAAATACTTAATTCCCCATTGCGGTTGGATAGTGCGTTCATTCATCTTCCGCAGTTATTTTTGCTGCTTTCAATTTTGTACGATAATTTCTACCCGTTTAATCTCTATTTGATGACGCCAAAAGTTGGAAGGCCCAATATAAATACTACTCCAGTCGACATCCGTAATTATTTTGGATTCGCAGTTTCAGTGGACTGCGTGATCTTTGGATTCGATGATAACACCCTAAAGGTTTTATTGATTAAAAGTGACCTTCCTGAGTTCCAGGATAAATGGTCTTTACTCGGCGATCTGGTTGGGCTGGATGAGGACCTGGACAAGGCGTCGTATCGGGTATTGAAGGAGCGAACGGGTTTTGAGAATCTCTACCTGGAGCAGGTCCATACCTTTAGCGCGGTCGATCGGCATCCAGCCGGTCGTGTGGTTTCTTCAGCTTATTTTTCATTGATCAATGTAAAACACTATCACCTGCTTCAGTATCAGAATGAATTGCATTGGCACGCGGTGTCTGAATTACAGACCATGGCATTTGACCATAAGCTCATTCTGGATACCTGTTTAAAGAGATTGCAGGAAAAAGTACAAGGGGAGCCGATCATCTTTAACCTGCTCGAAAAAAAATTTTCCCTTCGCGAACTTCAATGCCTTTACGAAGCCATTCTGGGCGTTAAACTGGACCGGAGAAATTTCAGGAAGAAATTATTCTCTACTGGTCTTTTGATCGACGTGAATGAAATGGAAGAGAACGTGCCGCACCGACCTGGTAAATTATACAGCTTCAACTATGAGCATTATTCAAAAACGAAAAAGAAAATTTTCGTTGGAATAGATTTCTAATTTTTGCACTTCGTGCAGCATTTATTTTACCAGTTATGTCTTTCACCGCGGACTGGCTCTACCAATTTCAAGTTACAATGACGATTTAGCAGTTTCTTGTTTAATGTTATTCGATTTAGCTTTTTTTCTTATAAATAAAAATTATTGGTATTAAATTTTTGTTAACGTCATTTGCATTCTATAGCATGTAAATAGTACACGACTCAACTTTTTAAAAATAACTGTTTATGACCAAACGAAAATCTCTGCCATGGCTGGCTGTCTTGTTGCTACTTAGCTTTCAGACTTTCGCGCAGCAAAAAATAATCACGGGTAAGGTAACAGATGAATCGGGTGCGCCATTGTCAGGTGTCACAGTAACTGTGAAAGGGACACGTGTTGCGACCCAAACGGATAACGAAGGTGTTTATAAGTTAAACGCACCCGATAACGCTAAAACGTTGGTTTTCTCCCGTGTTGGTTCCCGAGCAACAGAGGCCGATATTACGGGTTCAACGGTGAATATCAGTCTTGCTAATGCTCAGACCTCGCTTAATGAAGTGGTTGTTACAGGTTATGGTACCCGTCGTGCTAAAGACGTGACCGGATCCGTAACCAGGGTAGGAGAAAAGGATTTCAACAAAGGCCAGATCGCCTCGCCGGAGCAATTGCTACAAGGCCGTGCGCCTGGTGTATTGGTTACGCCTGCTACCGGTGAACCAGGTGCAGCTGCTACCATTAATATTCGCGGTACGAGTTCTATTAGTGGAAGGCAGGAACCGTTATTTGTTGTGGATGGTGTACCGCTCCTGCAGGGAGGCACACTCGGATCCGCCAGTGGTGTAGAAGGTGGTACAACTTCAAAAAATCCGCTCATCTTCCTAAACCCCGCTGATATCGAAAGTATTACTGTACTGAAAGACGCCTCAGCCGCTGCTATCTACGGATCGCGTGGTGCGAACGGTGTTGTCCTCATCACAACCAAACAAGGTCGTGGTGGAAAGGCCGGTCAATTCTCCTTCAACGCACAGATGAGTTATGCAAAAACAGCGAGGAGATATGACCTGATGAACGCTTCAGATTTTCTTCGCGCTGCCAAGAAGGCGAACATAGATGGCGGTGCTGATCCTGTGGCGGCTGCGGAAGCTGTTAGGCAGATCGATAAAGGTGCAAACACGGACTGGCAAGATCAAATTTTCCGCGAAACGCTTTCGCAGACATACAATTTAAGCTGGGGTTTTAATCGTGGTGGTACAACTGCCAGAATAAGTGGATCATTTGATGATCAGGTTGGTATTGTAAAGAATAGCGGACTTAAGAGGCTTACAGCCCGTGCCAACGTCAGCCAGAAATTATTGAAAGATAAATTGAAGTTGGAAGCTAACCTGACCTATTCAAACACGAAGAATCAGTATGCGCCACTCTCCAATAATGCAGGATATCAGGGTAGTTTATTGGGTGCGGCTTTGCAGTTCAATCCTACCAACCCAATTCATAATAGCGATGGCTCATTCTTTCAGCCGGGTGATCAGCGAAATCCAGTGCAAATGCTGGCTTATTTCGATGACCGCGATTTCGTAAACAGATTCCTTGGTAACGTCTCTGCCAGTTATCAGATTATCAATGGCCTTACCTACAAGATCGTGCTCGGTCGTGATCAGTCAAGTTCTGAAAGAACGGCATATGCTGATCCCCGTTTGGGTTCCAACGCTTATGGCGGCACGGTCAACGTATTCGGAAAGGATTACCAAAACGGCATTCAGGGTAACGGAAGAACAACCCGTCAGAATCTGGACGTTGAGTCAAATCTTTTGGAGCAATATCTGACTTATGACAAGATATTCGCCAACCGTCATAACGTAAACGTAGTAGCCGGTTATTCTTACCAAGACTTCACCACTAAGTATAAAGGATCTTTTGGCTGGGGACTCAATACTCCGGTGACTAAGCCGACCGACGTATTTAACAAGGATTACAACAGCTTTAAGAACTACGGAAACTATGTGCCCAGTTACGAAAACAATAAATTACAATCAGTATTCGGCCGCTTGAACTACATCTTTAGCGACAAGTACTATCTGACCCTTACAGTAAGAACCGATGGCTCTTCGAAGTTCGGTTCAAACAATCAATATGCTACCTTCCCTGCTGCTGCTATCAAGTGGAATATTATCGAGGAGAGCTGGGCTCAAAAAACGCTGGGCGGTTTGTTGAGCAATTTAGCGATCAGGGCGAATTGGGGTAGACTGGGTAGCCAGGACAACCTCTCCTCTTATGCTGCCCTTAACCTCCAGCAAACCTGGGATGTTGGCAATGGTCCTGTCACTCGCTTCATTCAACAAGGTAATCCGGATCTTAAGTGGGAAGAACTTACTACCAAGGGTATTGGAGTTGACCTGACTTCTAAGAACGGAAGGTTGAATGCAACGATCGACTACTATGATAACACTCGTAAAAACATGCTGTTCTTTGCGCCCACACCCGGTGGATTTGCTCCTACCAGTTACTGGTGGATCAACCTTCCAGGAGAAGTGACAAACAAAGGCTGGGAATTCAATGTTGGTTACAAAATCCTCAATGGAAAGAAATTCAAGTGGGATGTCAGTGCTAACCTGACTACCGTGAAGAACAATATTACTGGTTTGCCAACACCGATCAATACCGGAGCAGTAAGTGGCCAGGGTCTTACGGGAGCTTTTGCACAAACGCTTACCAATGGCTCGCCGATCTTTGCATGGTCAATGTTGGTCTACCAGGGATTTGATGGAAATGGTAACGCTCGTTATGGTAATGGTGGAGCCAATGCGCTTGTTGGATCTGCTCTTCCTGACATGTTCGGTGGTTTGACAAACAACTTCACTTACGGGAGACTGAGCATGAGCATATTCCTCAATGCAATGAAGGGTTTCTACGTGTATAATAATACGGCGAACGCACTGTTCCTGAAAGGAAGTTTGCGCAATGCCAGAAACGTTACGAATGAAGTAGGTAATGGACCTGAAAATCCGTTTAATCCGGGATCAGTATCTACCCGTTTTCTTGAGAAAGGTGATTTTATTCGTCTCGCTAACGTGAGCCTTAGCTACATGTTTAAGCTTAATAATAAGGCGATCAAGTCATTATCCGTATACGCTTCAGGTCAGAATCTGGCACTGTGGACCAAATACTCAGGTATAGATCCAGAGGTCAATGTCGACAAGAATATCAACGGTGTACCTTCCCGTGGATTTGACTATACCCAGTATCCAAGGCCGATGATTCTGACCTTCGGCGTAAACGTTGGTTTCTAATTTGAAAACAGTTAACACTCATTAATGATCATTATGAAACAGATAATAAAAAACTACTTACCGATCGTTACTTTAACAGGAATGCTGTTGATGTCGGCATGTACCCTTGATCCAACTTTAGAAGGTCCGGTTTCCGAAGCGCCAAATCGAGCGGGTGGTGCTCCTACTCCCCCAAGCCTTTCTACTTTGTACGAACAATTGAACGGTTTATCCGGTGGCCAGGGTAACTGGTTCGGTTTACAAGAGCACTCTACCGACGAGATCATGGGCCCCACTCGTGGCACAGACTGGGATGACTTCGGCACATGGCGTCGTTTGCACTTGCATACCTGGGCCGGTGACCACAACCAGATCAATGATACCTGGAACCAGCTGAACGGTGCCTTATTTCAGTCAACATTGATTGCAGAAACGTCTACCAATCCTGCAAACAAAGCTCAGGCCCAGTTCCTGCGTTCTTTCTTCCGGATGATCACCATCGATCTTTACGGTCAGGTTCAATCACGCCCTGCTACAGCAGCAGCCAGCGCCATCCCTGATGTGTTGAGCCGCTCTGCAGGCACTGATGCGTTGATCGCTGAAGCAGAAGCAGCCGTTGCCAATCTTCCGGCATACAATAAAACAAACAGGCGTCAGGCAACAAAAGAAGCCGCATGGACATTGCTTGCAAAGGCGTATTTGAATAGTGCAGTGTACAAACAGGATCCTACTAAACCTCAGGGCCCTTATACTTTCCCTGCCGCAGACATGAATAAAGTCATTGAGAATTGCGACAAAGTCCTGGCGAATCCAGCATTGTCGATCGATGACAAATATTGGGATAACTTCAAATGGGACAACGGTGAAGCTTCGAGCGAAAATATCTTCGTGCGGCACAATGGATCCGATGCAACCGTAGGTAGTGGTGCTGGTCTTAGGTGGCAGACTTGTCAGAGCTGGCACTATAATCAGAATCCATCCAGTTGGAATGGCTTTGTCACCCTGTCTGAGTTCTACAATAAGTTCAGCTCAGACGACATTAGAAGAAACGCGGATCTTCCAGGGTATACTGAAAAGGTTGGCGCTCCTGCAGGGTTCCAAATCGGCCAGGCTTTCGGACCGGTAAAAGCAAGTAATCCAAAAGAATCCGGCAAGATTGGAGATCCTATAGGTCCTCTATACGATCGTTCAGGTAATAAACTAGTGTTCACCCAAAAAGCGTCTATTTTCTTTAATGGTGAAAACAGCGGTATCAGGGTGAATAAATTTCCGCTCGATCCTAGTGAGATCAACAATGATAATGGGTCTGCATCTAAAAACGAGTTCCCTTTCTATCGTTTATCAGACGTTATCCTGATGAAGGCTGAGGCGATATTACGTGGCGGTTCTCCTACTGGTGGCGCTACTGCTGTTTCGCTGGTGAACTTGGTAAGGGCTAAGCGTGGTGTTGCTGCTTTCTCTTCCATAAACCTTACAGAGTTGCTTGCTGAACGCGGTCGTGAGCTCTACCTGGAAGGGCACAGGAGAACTGATATGGTTCGGTTCGGTGTGTTCAATGCTCCTGTTGAAGAAAGGCCTAATGCTTCCGAGGGCTTTAAAGCGGTTTATCCTGTTCCAACAATCGCCTTATCG
>JANMHK010000530.1:0-11058 GCA_031375135.1 Sphingobacteriales bacterium
GTCAAGTTTTGCAAAACAGATGTAGTTCTTGTACATACATGGAAGTACGATCTGCCTTGCACCTACCTGCTTTCCATACCTGGGCATGAATTCATAATTCCTGTCGAGGCTCCTTAACGTGGGTTCCCTTTTCATTTGACCTTCGGGCGTCACTGACACAGAGCTCAACATGAGCTCCCGTTTCTCCAGTGAATTGAACAAAAATTTCACTTCAGTTCCTGTGTAGAATATCTGGTAAGAAAGGAACATATCGGTATTATCGTCGTACTGCGTTTTTCTTACCACATTACTCCACTGCATCTTCGCATTGCTGTCGAACGACATTACCACGATGTTCTCAGCGTAGTGCCGGGTCATATTCATTCCATACCTGTTGTAGGGGTCACTCCAGCGCCAGTAATTGAGGGAACTGTACGGTGAATAATACCAGTAGTCCATGGGCGTGAAATAATTATATCCGTAGAGATAATCCCAGCGGTTCCAGCCGGAGTTTCTCGAAGTGGTATAATAAAGCTCTGAAAGTATTGCAAATCCCCCGTCACGCTTAGGAATAACATGTTTGATGAAATAGTCATTGAAGGCCTGCTTCATCGAAACGTTTTCAGATTTCGCATCCAGCCTCATGGTATCATTGAAAACAAAACTGCTGTTGGCAGAAATCGCGTTGATGCGCTTGTCCCATACCAGGTTATAAATGCCTTCGATATTACCCCGTCTCTGCTTGTAGTAAAAAGAATTGAGGATAAAACGTTTATTGATATTGTCAGGCTTGATCTTGACTTCATCCAGCGTTTTGTCGGTCAGGGGAATGTTCAGCATGGTGAACTTATCATCGTTGTACTTCTTGGCCACAATATCAAGCTTGTTGATATAATCCCGGTTGCCGGTGCGGCCGCAACGTCCAAAAACAAAGTCGCCATCGTTGTCCAGTACGAACTCTGTGAACATGGTTTCCTGATCGGGGACTTCCAGCGGCAAGCTTGTTTTCTCCGTCATCTTCATATCACCATTAAAATGCAACATCGTAAACAGAAATTTCCTTTCATTACGCCTGTTGATCTTAAATACCATGATCTGTTTCTTGTCGTCGCTATTAACCATGGAGTATAACTTATTATCCGAAGCACCAGGAATCCAGGAGGTGTCAATATCCATAGGTTCCTGTAAGATCTTTCCCTGGCCATTTATTTTCACCACGGAACAGTACACAACATTTTTCTTCTGATATTGGTAAATCATCCAGTAAAAATCCGGATAGACAACAAAGTCAACATTGATCAGCTTGGTGGGCAAAAATTCAAGCTTGATTTTATTGACCAGCTTCATTTCATTATCGTACACAGAAATATCATTCCTGCTTTTGAAGCTCTTATATACATTGGTATTACCTCCCACTTTGCCAATGATCTCAAAATTCATCTGGCGGTAATCGTCTTTCTCTACTTCAGAGTAAAAAATACGCTGAGACCTGGAGGGTAAAGAAGCGAACAGGAAAAGGAATACAACCAGCAGACGTTGGGTGAAATTCATGAATACTGTCATTATGAATCTAAAAGTACTATATGTGTGCCAAATTCCATTTATTTAAGGAATTAGGATCAAAGGGTTAACGGTTTTTTTAGAAATCCGTCTAATTTTGGATCTTGTGCCAATATATTTATTTAGATATACCTTTAGTTATTATTTTAGTGCTAATCTGCTATTCAATATATTAAGGTGGGTAAAAATCTGAACCGGATAACAGCAGCAGGTCTGTTTGTAGCTCTGGGCATTATATACGGAGACATCGGAACGTCTCCCCTCTACGTTTTCAACGCTATTATCAGCGACAAGATAGTAACTGAAGATCTGATCATCGGGAGTTTATCCTGTATCATCTGGACCATCACCCTTCAAACTACCATCAAATATGTGATCCTTATTCTTAGGGCCGATAACCGGGGAGAGGGAGGAACTTTTGCCCTTTATGCCCTGGTCCGAAGGCGCAAAAAATGGCTGGTGGTGCCGGCCATGATTGGAGGCGCCTCATTGCTGGCAGATGGTATCATTACTCCCCCCATCTCCATTACTTCCGCCGTTGAAGGATTGAAAAACATCCCTGCCCTGCATAATATCCAGTCGGATACCATTGTATATATCGTTTTAGGCATTATTGTGGCGTTCTTTTTTATGCAGCAGTTTGGAACGGCGTCTATCGGCAAACTGTTTGGGCCGGTGATGCTGTTATGGTTCAGCATGCTCGCATTACTCGGTGTGATTCACCTGAGCGATGATCCGGCGATCATGAAAGCATTCAATCCTTACTATGCCATTCAACTAATTACGGAAAATCCTGATGCTCTTTGGCTATTGGGAGCGATCTTTCTTTGCACTACCGGTGCAGAAGCATTATACAGTGATCTGGGTCACTGTGGCCGGGGCAATATAAGGATCACCTGGATCTTTGTGAAAACAGCTTTGCTGCTAAACTACCTTGGTCAAGGTGCTTTTCTGCTGGCTAACCGAAGGGGAATGCATATCACTGCAGAATTAAGGGACCAACTGAGCATCAACGCGTTTTTTGACCTGATGCCCCAGTGGTTTGTGATCTTCGGGGTAATTATAGCCACTTCCGCTGCCATTATTGCCAGCCAGGCCATGATTTCCGGTTCTTTCACCCTGATCAGCGAAGCCATGCGGCTGAACCTTTGGCCCCGCCTGCGGATCGTTTATCCTTCTGAAGAGAAGGGCCAGTTATTCATTCCTGCGATCAACACCATGTTGTTTGCAGGCTGCGTTTCCGTGGTGCTCTATTTCCGCGAGTCGTCCCGAATGGAGGCGGCCTATGGTCTAGCCATCATTATCACGATGCTGGCCACTACTATCCTGTTTGCCAATTTTCTGGTGCTGCACAGGGTTAAATCTATTTTCATCTACCTGTTCCTCACGGCCTATACCATTATTGAACTGACCTTCCTGACCGCCCTGATGCAGAAATTCACCCACGGTGGCTATATCTCGCTGATAGTCGCTTCTATATTCTTTATAGTCATGTACGTATGGTTCAAGGCACGCAAGATCAAAAACCGCTACGTTGAATTTGTACGACTCGATCACTATCTGCCTATGTTGCAGGAATTGAGCAACGATAGCACGATCAACAAATACGCTACCCACCTGATCTACCTGACCAGTGCCAATAATCCCAAGGAAATTGAGCATAAGATCATACACTCGATATTAAACCGCAAACCCAAACGGGCTGACATTTACTGGTTTGTGCACGTTGATACGCTGGATGATCCTTATACCTGCGAGTATGAGGTGCAGACGATCATCCCCAATGAAGTGATCAGGATTGAATTCAAACTTGGTTTCAGGGTAGAGCCGCGCATCAACCTGATGTTCCGTAAAGTGGTGGAGGACATGGTCGCCAATCGCGAAGTGAATATTGTGAGTCGCTACGAGAGCTTACAACGAAATAACATCGTAGGTGATTTTGAATTCCTCGTCATGGAAAAATTCCTTAGCCAGGATAACGAACTTCCATTCTTCGAAAGGCTGGTGATGAAAATTTATTTCTTGCTCAAAGAAATTGGTCTCTCTGAAGAACGTGGATTCGGCCTTGACCCGAGCTATGTGAAAATCGAGAAGTTTCCCCTCATTGTTGCGCCCGTTACCAACATCAAACTGAAACGCCTTGACGGTGAAGAATAGGGCCCTTTAAAGCACCAGTATTAAAGAAAGCGTTTAAACAGCAAGAATATCCCTGATAAAATTATGATACTCTGGAAATGAAGGCAGGTTATTGTGGCCTCCCCCTTTTATACGGATCAGGGTGATCCTTCCGGGATTCAGTTTCTGTAATGAAATAGAATGTTTAATAGGAATCAACCAGTCCCGGGTGCCGTGGAGTATATAAGTATGGCATCGCACTTTGCGCATGTACCGATCCGACCTCAATTTATACCTCAATACAAAACGCATAGGGAGTATAGGAAGAAATCTTTCTACAGCCCTGGAAAAATTAAAAAATGGGGCATCCAGAATAAGAAAACGGGGATGATTGTCAGACGCAATCTTCGCCGCAAATCCACTCCCCAGGCTTCTTCCATAAACGATCAGGTTCATTTCCGCATACTTAAGTTTGAGGGCCTCATAGACAAACTGCATATCATTCAGCATGGCCTGTTCGCTCCGCTTACCCGTGCTTTTCCCAAATCCCCGGTAATCAACTAGAACCACGTCATAATTGTACCGATAAAAATCTTTGGCATACTTGGCCCAGCCTTTTATGCTCCTTGAATTGCCATGAAAATAAAGGATCAGGCCATTCGATTTCTCCCGATAAAAATGCAACCCATTAATGCGAACGCCCGGTGAAACATCAAAAAAAAGTTCAGTAAACGGAGCATCATAGTGATACTCAAAATCCTGCGCCAGTTTCTCGGGCTTAAAGATGAATTTTTCCTGGATCAGGTAGGCCGTTAATCCCATCGCTACATATATCCCTCCAATCAACCACCAGTTGACTGCAAGCAGATATAAACAAGGCAGGAAATAGATCATGATTAGGGCTTCGCCAATATGTCAAAATGCTTTTCTTTATGCATATCCTCGCGGGTCAGTGGTTTTCCAACCGACTGAAAAACCGACGCCCTGTCTTCTGCATCTACTATTTTATATAGCGTGTAGTTGAATCGGCTCATCACATCAAACAATTCTTCCCGTTCCTTGTGGGTAAGAAAAATATTGCATTCGCTGAGTATCATCGGTCTGTAAGTACTGATGGTCTCCGATAATGTTTTGATGATCTCCTTATCATATCCTTCCGCATCCACTTTTATAAAAGCAAGAGCCGGTAAGAGCGATGCATAGTCCGTTTTAAGAATTTTCTCCAGGTTGCGGCCCTGCACTTCAAGTGTATACTTGTGGTGCCTGTCAAGCTTCTCCCGTTCCGTTAAAAACCCACCGTTGCAGAAAGATGCATCGGAGTAATTAAAACTGAACGCGCCGTCTTCAGCGGTGGCAGCCATGCATAAAGGAACAATATGGGTATGCTCTTTATTCAGCGCAGCATTGGTTTCCAGCACCTTAAATACATATTTATTGGGCTCCAAAGCGAGTACCGTGCCCTCTTTCCCTGCGGCAACGGCCATGGGTACCGTTGTGTCTCCTATATGTGCACCGATGTCTATTACAAAACTGCCGGGCTGGATCATGTCCCGGTAGAAATCGATATTGTGTTTGGTCATTACGAGAGGCTGTGCAAAAGGATGCTCCCACTGCGCAAATTCAAGCGTACCATAGCCTTCTATGTCAAACTTGTCAATATAAGATCCGTATTCCTTGAATACCTTCTTCTGCCTGTTCTTTGCAAATCGGGCAAATACTGATTTAAACATGTCCCGAATATAAGGATTTACAAAGAGTTGCAATGTCAGGGGAACAGCTTGTATTGATTAACTTCGCCTATGCAAAAAAGGACCATCTTTAAATGGGCCCGCTGGGTCATTCTGGTCTACGCCACATTGGGCATAGCGATTTACTATTTGCAGGATTATTTCTTATTCCAGTCCCTGCCCGTCAGGAAAACACACAAGTATAATTTTAGTATCCCCTTTCGTGAAGTCAATATCGCGGTTAATGAAAATCAGAATCTGAATATCATCCAGTTTGAAACCCGGATGCCTCCCAAAGGAGTGGTATTATACTTCCACGGGAATAGAAAAAACATCGGCTGGTACGCCCGCTTTGCACCCATGTTTACAGCGCAAGGTTATGAAGTATGGATGCTCGATTACCCAGGCTATGGAAAAAGTACCGGCAAGATAACGGAGGAAACGCTCTACAGTTATGCATTGCAGCTTTATAAGCTCGCGGTAAATAAGCATAAACCGGACAGCGTCATTGTTTTTGGGAAATCAATGGGAACAGGGCTGGCCACCTACCTTGCCGCCAATGTGCCGTGTAAAAGGGTTATTCTCGAAACTCCTTATTACAGCCTGAGCTCCCTGGCCAGTCATTTCTTTCCGATCTATCCCATGGAACGCATGACCAGGGTTGATATCCCGTCGTGGCAATATTTGAGAGACATTTCAGAACCCGTCAGCATTTTTCAGGGTACCGCAGATATGATCGTCCCCATTTCAAACGCTTCAAGGCTGAAACCGTTTCTCAAGGCTACCGACGAATTTGTAACCATTCCTGGCGGCTCCCATAACGACCTGCGCGACTACCCTATTTTCACGAGGAAAATGGATTCTTTGTTAAATTTGTAAATATTGTTTGTCATTATGTAAAAAATACTTTACATTTGGTAAATAATACCTTACAATGCTACAGTCACTCTCTTTACCCAACCGATACAAAGCCATCGGTCTGATCGTCCTGATCCCATCGTTGATCTGTTGGCTGCTTTGGACCTTTGATATCTACGATTTTCCATTTCTCCTGACAGGAAAAGGAGGGGGTCTGTTCTCTGAAGAGAACTACTCGTATATCGAGGAAATCCTCTTTACTGGCTGGGCCGTCAGTTTGTTGTTCATTGCATTTGCGAGAGAGAAAATAGAAGATGAATATGTTCAGACGCTGCGACTTCAGTCGCTGCAATGGGCCGTGCTTGCCAACGCTGCCCTGCTGCTCATTGCGAACTGGAGCTTGTACGGAGAGCATTTTTTCA
This sequence comes from Sphingobacteriales bacterium, assembly GCA_031375135.1. Lineage (GTDB taxonomy): Bacteria > Bacteroidota > Bacteroidia > Chitinophagales > Chitinophagaceae > Pollutibacter. The sequence goes on from JANMHK010000530.1 coordinate 6,662, forward strand.
GGGTGATGGTATATAACATGCTTACGGTACTGATCATTTTCATCATCCGTTTTCACTATGTATTGCATTGGACAAAAACGCCGCTCAAAGCAACTTTCTCGCTGCCACACCGGTTCAAAAAAATTGGACTGGTCATAGTGATCCCTTGCATCATAGCATATATACTTTATAGTGCTGAAATATATGATTTCCCATTTCTCAAAACAGGTGTTCACCAGGATGCCTCTTTCTTCGAAAACGTGAACTACACTTATGTGGATGAGATACTGTTAACCGGAATGATCATCGGCCTGGTCATGATGGCATTTGCAAGGGAAAAGGCAGAAGATGAATTCATCGTTTCGATAAGGCTGCGATCCCTGCAATCGGCCGTGCTGTTGAACTACGCGCTATTACTCATTTTTAACTGGTTCTTCTTCGAGTCCAATTTTATGCGCATGCTGATATATAACATGTTTACAGTTCTGATTCTATTTGTGATCTGGTTCAACATTACTTATTGGAGAAACAACTCCTTAACTGCCGAATAATACTTTATGAAAAATAATATCCGAATAGAAAGGGCTATTCTGAATATCACCCAGCTACAACTCGCTGAGCAAATAGGTGTATCACGACAAACCATCAACGCGATGGAAAGCAATAAATACGTTCCGTCAACCGTGCTCGCATTAAAAATTGCAGCTTTGTTCGGGAAGAAAGTCGAAGAAGTTTTTATCCTGGAAGAGGGCGATTAATGGATCTCTTTGAGGGTTACTTTTTTAGGCCGCACATTCAACTCATAGCTACCGCCCACTTTCAAAGCCAGATTCTCTTTGCCATGGCTGACGGGAAAACCGTGACATACGGGATAGTCATATTCTTTAACGAGATCCTGTAAGATCTCTTCAAAAGTTTTTCCAAATGGAATTTCCGTATCCTTCATATCGGTAAACCCGCCAATGACAAGCCCTGCCAATTCAGCAAGTTTGCCGCTTCGTTTCAATTGATACAGCATTCTGTCTACGTTGTACAGATACTCTCCCACGTCTTCCAAAAAAAGGATCTTTCCTTTGGTATCGTATTCCGATGAGCTGCCGATCAAATGCGCAACCAATGAAAGATTACCGCCTACTAAAATACCTTTCGCCTTTCCGGTTTTGTTAAAGGGATGTACCGGCGCCATGTAACTCGCCATCCTTCCTTGTAATGCCTTATGAAGCGATTCTACAGATGGTTTTTTATACCCGCCTCCATTGAATGCATTGGCCATCGGTGCATGCAGGGATGCTGTGTGATACATGGTAAAAAGATGGGCATGCAAAACAGTAATATCACTGAAGCCGATGATCCATTTTGGATGTTTTCGAAATCTTGAAAAATTTAACCGCTCAATGATCCTGCCGGTGCCATATCCGCCCCGGCCACAAAGTATTGCCTTTATGTCCGGATCGTCTAACATCAGTTGCAGATCAGCCAATCTCTCCTCGTCCGTCCCGGAAAAATAATGATATTGACTACCTGCCGTTTTACCAAGCTTTACGCGGTAACCCCAGTCTTGTTCTATCACCCTGACTGCTGTAAAGATTTTCTTAGCAGGCATGAAGCCAGCAGGGCAAACAATGCCGACCGTGTCGCCTTTTTTCAAATAGGGTGGAATGATGATCGGTTTCAATGACTATTTTTTTTGAAAGATAATGATATGACGGGAATCATCATCGTACGCAATCCTTATCAATCACAATGCGCATAGGATGGCTCAAATTTGCTTCAAAATGCCGGCTCCGTTTTTTGTAAGCTGACACCTTCAACAAGAAATATATGATCGCTCCATCAATTCAAAACATCAGCACCCTGGCCCGCCAACTTGGCCTGAGCGACGAACAAGTCACCACTTTCGGAAAGTATAAGGCTAAGATCAGCCTCCCCGGACTTGACGAAAAAAAGATCAAGTCATCGAAATTGATCCTGGTCACTTCCATCACACCAACGAAGGCGGGCAATGGAAAAACAACTACTTCGATCGGACTGGCCGATGCCATGCAAAAGCTTGGGAAAAAAGTCATGCTCGCCCTTCGTGAACCATCACTCGGACCAGTATTTGGGATGAAAGGCGGTGCTACCGGAGCAGGGCGATCACAACTTGTACCGGCAGACCAGATCAACATGCATTTTAACGGCGATTTCCACGCCATCTCGGCAGCTAACAATATGCTGGCAGCATTGCTCGACAACTATAACTACTATCGCCAGGGCACGCCTGATGAGCTGAAAGAGATATACTGGAGACGGGTCATGGACGTGAATGACCGCTCTTTACGCTATATCATCACCGGGCTGCACGGAGGTAAAAACGGCATACCAGCAGAAACTGGCTTTGATATAACGCCCGCTTCAGAACTCATGGCCATTCTCTGCCTTGCGAAAGACCAGGCCGACCTGAGATTCAGGATCGATCATATTCTATTAGCCACTACAGCAGCAAAAAAACCATTCAGGGTATCAGACTTAGGAGTGGGCGGAGCTATTCACGCCCTTCTGAAAGATGCATTACAGCCAAATCTGGTGCAAACCCTCGAAGGTACGCCTGCGCTTGTGCATGGCGGCCCATTTGCAAATATTGCCCATGGCTGTAACTCCCTCATGGCCACAAAATATGCCATGAACCTCGCTGATTATGTCATCACAGAAGCTGGATTCGGATCTGACCTCGGCGCTGAAAAATTCTTTAATATCAAATGCAGGGTCGCAGCCATTACTCCTGCATTAACTGTTCTAGTAGTCACTACACAGTCGTTAAAATTACATGGCCAAGTTCCCTACGCAAAAATCAGCAGTCCCGATCCAGAAGGGATCATGAACGGAATGCGTAATCTGGAAAGGCATTTACATATCCTGTTGAGTTTTGATCAGCAGGTACTTGTGGTGTTAAACCGTTTCGACTTTGACACCGATGAAGAACTGCAACTCATCCGCAATTGGTGCTATAAACATCATGTGCCATATGCAGTCAACGATGCCTATAAAAACGGTGGTGAGGGTGCACTTGAAGCGGCGGAGAAGATCATTGAACTGACACTCACCAAGCCCGAAAACGTCCACCATACCTATGAGATCAATGACCCCATTGAAGAAAAGATCAGAAAAGTGGCTATGGGTATTTACGGAGCGGATGACATCATTATGGAAAAGAAAGCCCGGGGTAAACTGAAAGAGATCAGCAATATGGGATATGAACATTACCCGGTATGTATCGCGAAGACGCAGTATTCATTCACTGACACGCCTGAAGATATTCATCGCTATAAAGATTTTATGATTACGGTAGACGACCTGATCATCAATTCCGGAGCGGGGTTTATCGTAGCCGTTTGTGGTGAAATGATGAGGATGCCCGGGCTTCCTGAAAAACCAGCAGCGCTTTCAATTTAGCGGTGTTAGTTTCTGAGAACTTGCTATCCTGCAAGTTCTACGCTGTCGTTCCGCACAGTAAGTACATGCGTTACTCCATGTTTCAGTGCGTAATTATCCTTCTGGTGCCCCACAGGAAATCCAAAACAAACGGGATATTGGTAATCACTGACTTTACTTAAAACCACTTCTGCAAGATTTCTTCCAAACTCCTCCCCCGGATCATCCGCTTTGATCTTGTTAAATCCACCGATGATCAGGCCCTTCAATTTACTCAACTTGCCTGCTCTTTTAAGTGTAGTCAGCATTCGGTCAAGACTGTACATGTACTCACCAACTTCCTCAAGGAAGAGTATACGCCCCGCAGTTTCAATCTCAGAACGGGTACCCATCATAGAAAGGATGATGGAAAGATTTCCGCCTGTAAGTATTCCTTCGCCTACTCCCGTCCTGTTATTCTGATCTGGTGCGGCCGTATATTTCATGGACGTGCCATCGAGTGCGCGCTTAATGGATTGAATAGTATCCTGAACGATCGGTTCCGCAGCGTTCCAGTCTTTCGGAAAACTGTTGCACATCTTCGAATGGATGGATGCAACATGGCAATTCTTCAGCAAATGGAGGTGAAGTGCGGTAATATCTGAAAATCCAATGAGCCATTTGGGTTGCACATTAAACCTCGAAAAATTCAACCGGTCAAGTATCCTGTTTACCCCATAACCACCCCTGCCGCACATGATGGCTTTGACCGTATGATCGTCCAACAGGATCTGAAGGTCCATCAGTCGCTCTTCGTCTGTACCCCCAAAAGTATTATCGCGCTTACCAACAGTATTCCCGATCCTGACCTGATAACCCCAGGATTCCATCACCTGTTTTGCAGGTTGTATATCCTCCAGGGTAATATACCCAGCAGGAGTACTGATGGCGATCTTATCACCCGCCTTCAGATATGGTGGTAAAATAACAGGTGCAGGATTTTCTTCTATCAGCCCGGAAGCCCCATC
>JANMHK010000016.1:0-2302 GCA_031375135.1 Sphingobacteriales bacterium
AGGATTCGAAGGCAATTCTCCCTGCACACCGAAATCAGCGGCTGTTTTTACAATTCCTCTCCCAAACAATTGCAGCCAGATCCTGTTTACATAGACCCTTGCTGTCAGCGGATTATCTCCACTGAATAACCACTGCACCAAACCGTATCGGTTATTCTTGTACGTTAGACTGTCGAACTTCAGTACACTTGCTGGGGTAGTGGGCACTACTGTATCTGCTGGCTGATCGTAAGCACCCCGCTTCAACAACCTCGTCAATCTGCCCGCAGCAGTATCTTTCATGATCATGACCGTTACAGCGGCAGTATCTTTTTTGTTGATGAACCTTAGCAGACTGTCCACCTGGCCGCTTGTGATCTTCATATTCGGGGGATCGCCGCGGGATGAGAAATCGCCCAACAATCCTTTCTCATCTACCTGGTTGAAAAATGCAAACGTACCATAATACTCTTTCTGAGAAATAGGATCGTATTTATGGTCATGACATTTTGAACACTCTAATGTCAACGCTAAAAATGCTTTTCCAAATGTATTTGTCCGGTCCGTCACATATTCTATTCGGTACTCTTCCTGAATAACGCCGCCTTCCTGCGTGATCTTGTGATTGCGGTTAAAGCCCGTCGCCAACAACATCTCTATGGAAGGGTTTTCAAATTGATCACCGGCCAATTGCCATTGCACAAATTTTTTGTACGAATAGTTTTCGTTAAATGCATGGATCACCCAGTCCCGCCAGGGCCACATCGTTCTCAAATTATCATCCTGATATCCGTGACTGTCGGCGTACCTCGCGATGTCCAGCCATGACGCTGCCATTTTCTCCCCATAATTCTTCGAGGCCAACAATTCATCTACGATCTTTTCGTAGGCTTGCGGTGATTCGTCATTTTTAAATTTATCCTGCAGTTCAAGCGATGGGGGTAAGCCGGTGATATCCAGGCTCAGCCTCTTCAATAGTCGTTCCCTGTCGGCCTCTGCATTGGGCTTAAAACCATGCTCCTCCATAGAAGCCAACACAAATCGATCGATGTCATTTTTCACCCAATCGGTATTTTTAACAGCAGGAATAGAAGGCCGCTCAGGTTTAATAAAGGCCCAGTGTTTTTTATATTTTGCTCCCTGCCCAATCCATTTTTCGATCAACTTTACCTCAAAGGGGGTGAGCGCCAGGTTGGAAGATGGTGGGGGCATCAGGTAACTCGTATCCTGGCTTGAGATGCGCAAAAAAAGATCAGAGCGTAAAGGATCACCGGGCACAATAACATGACCCTTGGGATCATCTTTCAATGCTGCATAGGCACCTTCTTCCGTATCCAATCTAAGATCCGCCTCCCTTTTCTTTCCATCAGGCCCATGACATTTATAACAACGATCCGAGAGTATCGGCCTGATATGAAAATTATAATCAACGATGTCGGGCAAACGATTTGCATCCGGTTCACCTGATTTCTTCAACAAAAACCAGGCGGCACCGCCGATCAATATCAGTATCGGCAACACCACAAATAGAATCTTCTTTCTAACCAGTTTCATTTTTTAGTTCAGTTTAGTGCCCAGCCGTTTCAAGCTCTTTTTCATCGATCACCAGAATAGTACCATCAGCATTTTTGATGGGTTTCTTTTGCCAGTAGGAGGCCAGTATCGATCCGGTTACATTCATCAGTGGACCAAACACAGCCGGTGCAAGTCCCATCGTGGCTGCTTTTCCCATTTGATTCGCCAAGGCTGAAGCCAATCCTCCGTTCTGCATACCAACTTCAATGGCGATCGTTCTGCAATCCCGTTCCGGCATTTTAAATAAGCGGCCCGACCAATAACCCAACAAATAACCAAGCAGATTGTGCAGGAGTACAAGTGGGATCAATACCATGGCTCCCGAGATCAGGTTGTCCCTGCCAGCAGCAGTGATGATGGTGATGATAAACGCAATACCAAACATTGATAAAATGGGCATGGCTTTATCCAGCCATTTGGATCGGCCATGCAATAATTTGTTGAATATGATTCCCGCTGCAATGGGTATGATGACCATGGTAAAGATCTCTATCATCATATCCACGGGGTCAATTTTTACAAATGCGCCGGCGAGATTTTTCATTAAAAATGGCGTGACAAAAGGCGCTAACAACGTAGAAATAGCCGTGATGGTGACAGACAAAGCCAAGTTTGCTTTAGCTAGGTAGGATATTACATTAGAGGCAAGTCCATTGGGCGAACATCCAATCAAGATCAGTCCCGCTGCTACTTCAAGCGGCAGTCCGCTTAAATTGGCTAAAGTAAAGCCCAGCATAGGCATGATGAT
>JANMHK010000018.1:0-17310 GCA_031375135.1 Sphingobacteriales bacterium
GTTCGCAAACGCATTTGCGTCACCAATTAATTCTGCACCGATCAATGATGACATCCACTTTAATGAAACAGGTGAAGGAAATTTCATGCTTAAAATTTTTACAATGCTACAAATGTACAATTGCTAAGACCAGAATCTGAAAATGCTTAAAGAGCAAAATCAAGCAGTTTGGAGCAGGTAATTAACATCTTGAAAAAAAATGTGAATAAAATTTATCAAAAAAGTTTTCCAGATAGAAAAAATTATTTTTAATATTGTGGAGGGAATTAATTTTCCCGGACTTACTAACCCATCCATATAATGAAGCTCAGTGCAAACTGAGCTTTCTTATTTTAACACACGACTTAGTTTTCCTACCTTACTTTACAAATTAAACTCAACTTGATATGCTCAAATCCATGACGGGATATGGAAGGTCTGAACAGTCTGTGCTTGATAAGATCTTTCTCATAGAGATCCGGTCGTTAAATGGTAAGCAGTTTGAAATACTCCTCAAAATGCCACAACTGCTAAAACCATATGAATTTGAAATCAGGAACATCCTTTCGTCTTCGCTAATACGTGGAAGTGTTGAATGTATCATAACGCTGAAACAGAACGGCACAGCAAGGCCAGTAAGCATTAACACCGATCTCGCCAGATCATATTACCAGCCCCTGGCTGCACTATCAAAAGAACTTAACCTGGATCCTTCACATATTCTAAGCAGTCTGATCAAGCTTCCTGAAGTGGTCACGGCATCTACCGAAGTGCTCACTGAAGAAGAATTTGAGAAGTTCAAATCCGTGCTGGCTGTGGCGATTTCTAATATCAATGAACACCGGATCGAAGAAGGAAAAGTGCTTGAAGTAGACCTCATGTTGCGGATCAATAATATTATGCAGTACCAGGACAATCTCAAGGAACTGGAACCCCTCCGAAAAAAAAGAATCCGGGACAATATGGTAAAACTGCTGGAAGATAATGTGGGCAAGGATAATTTTGACACCAACAGGCTGGAGCAGGAATTGGTCTATTATATAGAAAAACTTGACATCACGGAAGAACAGGTGCGTCTGCTCAATCATTGCCAGTATTTCAAGGATATCCTGAATGAGCAGGACGATGCAAAGGGAAAGAAACTTTCTTTTGTACTGCAGGAAGTGGGCAGGGAGATCAATACTACCGGAGCCAAGGCTTATGATTCTGCCATTCAGAAGTTTGTAGTATTGATGAAAGATGAGCTGGAAAAGGCCAAAGAGCAGGTTCTGAACGTACTATAATCCCATATTCTTATTCGCTGCAACCTGGGGCAGGGAAAAACTAAAGAAATCGAGATCAAAGAAGCCGGCAAAGCGGCTAACGAACAAGCTCCTGATTGCTTTCTGCTTTCTTCAATATGCTATCTTTGAAAAAACTATCCCCATTGAAGTCCCTCTTCATATTTTTCTTTGCGGCAGTTCTGCTTCAGTCCTGCATCCAAACAGGTCTTTTTGAAAAACATGTGACCCTGCCCGGACATGCGTGGAGCAGCAACAACAAGCCGGAAATCACATTTGACATAACGGACACTACATCGGCCTATCATATTTTCTTCGTAGTAAGGCACACTGATGCTTTCTCATATAACAACCTATGGGTTGTAGTAAGAAGTAAGAGTCCGGGCGATTCAGCTTTCTCCGCCCAGCAATTTGATCTCCCGCTGGCCAGCCAGAATAAATGGACCGGAACAGGTATGGATGATATTTTCGAACATCGGATCCTGTTGTTCAAACGCCCCGTCAAATTTTCCCGGCCGGGTCAGTACCGGTTTATCCTGGAACATGTCATGCGTGAAAACCCCCTGCGGGAAGTCATGAATGTTGGGATTAGGCTGGAAAAAACGGATCAGCAATGAGTCTGCCTTCATTTTACAAAAAAAACAAGCTCAAAATTGCCACCTGGGTATACTGGATTCTGCTGATGTATATCATTGCAGCACTGGTCTGGTGGTTTGTTGAGCTCTATCAACAAAACATGGAGATGTTTCTTTTTAAAAAGGAACTGATCAGCCTGTCGGACCCAAATTACCAGGTGAAGATCAATCAAATAGAAGATGAGAAGAACCGGAACATTGCGCAATACCTCGGAGAGGGACTTACTTTTCTTGCGCTGATGTTGCTGGGTGCGGTGTTTGTATACCGGGCCGTGCGGCGTCAGATCAAACTGAATGAACAACAGCAGAATTTCATGATGGCCGTCACCCACGAGTTAAAAACGCCGATTGCCATCACCAGGTTAAACCTGGAGACCATGCAAAAACGTAAACTTGACCCTGCTCAACAGGAAAAGATCATCGACGTGACCCTTCAGGAGAACGCAAGGTTAAACGATCTCTGCGAGAACATCCTGCTGGTTACCCGGATGGACTCGGGTCATTATATGATACATCCGGAAGAATTCGAGCTTAGTGAACTGTTAGACGACTCGGTTCGGAATTTGAGGATCAGGTTCCCGAGAAGGGATATCCAGGGAAACATCACCAGCAATATTTTTTTCAAAGGAGACAAGCTGCTGCTCCAGCTGCTTTTTAATAACCTGATCGAAAATGCGATCAAGTATTCACCGGCTGACGAGCCAGTTACGGTCAGCTTAATAAAAGAAGGCAATTCGAGCTTTCTTGCAATAGCTGATCAGGGGCAGGGGATCTCAGAGCATGACCGAAAAAAGATATTTGAAAAATTTTACCGGGGCGGAAATGAAAACACCCGGCGCACCAAGGGAACAGGTTTAGGCCTATATCTTTCGCAAAAAATTGCAGAAGATCATCATACTGCTATAGTAATAAAGGATAATCATCCTACAGGGAGTATTTTTACCGTTGAATTCAAAGAAAATGGCCAATAACAACAAAGCCACAATTCTGATAGTGGAAGATGAAGAGAACCTTAAAGAGGCTCTCAAACTGAATCTAGAACTGGAAGGCTACGAGGTCACCTGTGCGAGCGATGGGCTTGAGGCGTTGAAGAAACTTGAAGATGAGTTTTTCGATCTGGTGATCATGGACATTATGTTACCGGAAGTTGACGGCATAAGCGTTACCGAGACTGTAAGACTGCGGAACAACGAAGTCCCCATCCTCATCGTAAGCGCCAAAAGTTCAAGCGCAGACCGGATACTGGGCTTGAAGAAAGGAGCCGATGACTACCTGATTAAACCATTTAACCTGGAAGAGCTGCTCCTTCGGGTTCAGAAACTCATTGACAAAAACAACAGAATAACAAAGGGCTCCTCTGTTGGCGATACTTATGAATTTGGCGGAAACTCGATCGACTTCAAAGCTCAACAGGCAAGGAACTACAAAGGGGAACTCATTGAACTGAGCAAGAAAGAAGTGATGTTGCTTAAGATGTTGATTGAAAACAAAAACGATGTTGTTTCGAGGGAGAAGATCCTACAATCGGTCTGGGGCTACCAGGTGTTCCCTACTACCAGAACCATTGATAACTTCATACTTAACTTCCGGAAATACTTTGAAACGGATTCCCGGAATCCCAGGTATTTTCATTCTGCCAGGGGCGTTGGATATAAATACACGGAATGATCAGCAGATCATTTTTTCGATCCGGGCAAGATCTTCCACCATCTTCGATTCCATAACAAAGGGCGTATACATTGCGAGAGCTGCATCTTCTTTCATTGATCGAATGGTTGCGATCATATCCTCGTCAACTCCTTTTTGAACAAGAGCCGTCTCCCAGCCTGCGTGATCTTCTACATTGTATTTCTTCTTCAGGCAATCATTGATGATATATCCCAACTCTTGATAAAACTGCCGGGTATCCCCTTTTTCAAATGCTGCCCGGATATTGTCCAGGGTCGTATTTTCCTCATCTTCCTGTTTACTACCAACCGCGATGAACGCTGCCTTAGTTGTTGGCTTGGCCTGTTCCGGCTTTCCAACTTTTCTGATCAACAAAAATGCACTGCCAACGACCACTATGAAACTGACGATATAAACAACCCACATCAGTCCCTCCGAAGAGTTTGGCTGGACTGCCGGGAGACTTATTTTTCTCTTTTTTAGATTGACCATAGCCGGGTCAACATGAAATGAAATTGGATCAGAATGGGCTACAGCATAGCTGCCTTTTTGAGGATCAAAATAATGGAGGTCCACGGCAGGTATTACGAAATCACCCACCTTCTGAACCGTAAACGGAATGTTATAGATTTTGGACCCTGAAATGGGACTTACGAATTTTGAAAACTGCTCCTGGACCGAAGGTTCAAATACTTCAGTTGAATCGGGCCAGTTGACTGCAGGGGAAGCAAGCATGGGAAAATTTCCTTTCCCGGAAACCCTGATCACAAGGTTTACCAAGTCATTTTTTTTGACCACCTGGCTCGATACCATCGCCTGAATATTAAAATTTCCAACGGCACCGTTAAATCCTGCTTCCCTGGTAGCTGGCAAAGGTTTGATTTGGATAGAGGCAGGAGTACTTGAAAGAATTACTTTTTCACGCAAAACAGCTACATCTTCATTGCCTTCGGCAAGATTTTTAAGTACCCGTCCCAATGAAAGCCCTGATCTTAATTCTTCACTTTTTACAAAAGTCAATGTGTTTTCCACGTCGATGGGGTCTAGTTGAATTGGGCCGGACTGAAGTGGGTAGAGTTGCACTTTCCGGAGCAGGTATACATTGTATTCCCGGCCATTATACTGTTCGCGGTATGGTCCTTCTGTTTCGGGATTCACCATGTCGTATACACTAAAACCATTGAAAGACGGGCGCTTCAGAACTTTTGATTCGGACCTTAATCGGGTATAAAGTTTATAGGTTGCAGTAACTGGCTCACCTTCGTAGCAGGACGATTTATTCAAATCCAGTTTTACAAAAATATTGTTTCTGACTTTATCTGCGACTGTCTCTCCTTTCCGCATCACCAGTTCAGCAGCAAAGTTCATGTCTTCGGTAACCCCGGGTATTACAGAAGCAACAACTTCCACCATCAGGGATTTTGTACGGTAAATTTTCCCATCAATACGGGCCGTTGCCTGAGGAATCAGAAAACGCCCTTCCTTCACGGGTTTAAGGAGATAACTAAAACTCACATACTCCACAAGGGCGCCATTTGTCATATTCCAGCCCGAAGCCTGCTCAGGACCTTCCTCAACACTGAAGCTCGAGAAATCCGGTGGTATGAATTGGGATACTTTCCTGCTGTTTTCGACAAGGTATTCAACCTGCAAAAAATCCTGCATACTGATTCGCTTAGAACTTACCTGTACAGAAAATTTGACATCTTCTCCATAGGAGTGAAACGCATTAATCAGAACCAGGGCCAGAATATAAAATGTCTTTTGCACGATCAGTTGAAAGAAAGGTAAAATTACAATGCCATCTGTTAAAGGTCACCCAACTGCGGGCGAAGTATGATATCTTCTACACAGGCGGTAGGCGACAGAGAAGAAGCGGCAAAGATCATTTCCGATACATCGCTCACTTCCATGATCCTTGACTTCTCAACAAATCCCTCCCAGGATCTGGTGTAAGTTGCTCCCGGGTGGACAGACGTGACCTTAACGCCATAAGGCTTCATTTCTTCCCGCAGGTTTTTTGAAAAACCCTCCAGGGCAAATTTGCTGATACTGTAAGACCCTCCATTGGGGTAGGCCTTTAAAGCAGCAATCGAACATATATTAAAAACATGGCCTTTTTTCTTTTGCATCATACGCGGAATCAGTTTTCGGGTCAAGTGATAGGCTGAATAGAGGTTCAGTTCGATCATTTGTTCAAGATTCCCTTCCGGTTCACTGTGTACATTGCCGGGAACAAAACTTCCCGCATTATTAACAAGTATGTCAATATCATCCCATGCTGAAAGCACCGCATCAGCAAATGTTGTTACCTCTGATTGCTTAGACAGGTCAGCGTTATAAGTAGAAATGGAAACCCCGTGTTTTTCCATCAGGTCTTGCTGCCAGGCACGCTGCTTATCCATGTTTCTTGAAGCCAGGAACAAGTTGGCTCCGGCCTCAGCAAATCGTTCTGCAATACCCTGCCCTATCCCCTGGCTGGCTCCCGTGATAACTACATTCATATGGATCATTTAACCTTATATTGATCAAAGCTATAGTATGTTTGCATCTTCAAAGCGCTTTCTCTGGCATGAAATATCAGCACGTTTTTTTTGACCTCGATCATACTTTGTGGGACTTCGATACCAATTCGAAGGAAACCCTGTTTGACCTTTACCATGAACTGGAACTTGCTGCCCTCGGAGTGCCGGCCTTCGAACATTTCCACAACACCTACCATCATCATAACAATATTTTCTGGGATAGGTTCCGGAAAGGATACATTACGCGTGACGAACTTAGATGGAAAAGAATGTGGCGGACGCTGCTGGACTATAAACTTCACAACGAACCCCTCGCCCGGCAGTTGAGCGAGCGTTACCTGCAGATACTGCCCACCAAAAAAAACCTATTCCATGACACTGTGGACATACTGGACTATTTGGCGGGGAAGAAATATCCCATGCACCTGATTACCAACGGGTTTGAGAAAACGCAACTTGAAAAACTGACGAACAGCAATATTTTCCACTATTTCACGCATATCATAACCAGTGAGGCAGCAGGGATCATGAAACCGCATCTGGCTATCTTCGAATATGCTTTTAAGGAAGCAGGTACAACTGCTGAAAGTTCCATTATGATCGGCGATACCCTGGATGCAGATATAGAAGGGGGAAATAATGCGGGTATGGATACGGTTTATTTTAATCCTTCGGTACCACCTTCGGGAAAAATAGTCCCTACCTATATCATACAAAATTTGGGTGAGCTAAAAAAGATCCTTTAACCATCTAAACGGGCCAGCACAGTAATGCCTCCTTTTACGTTTTGACCCAGGCTAACTTCAGCTTTTGTTCCGGCTGGCAGCAAAACATCGACCCTGCTTCCGAACTTAATAAATCCCATTTCGGCCGTCTGACTAACGCGCTGGCCTACCTTCAAGTAATTCACAATCCTCTTGGCCAAAGCCCCTGCAATTTGTTTTACCAGCACTTCTCCGTTGCTATTACTGATCACAACACTGTGCCGTTCATTATCAGTAGAAGATTTTGGGTCCCAAGCCACCAGAAATTTGCCATGGTGATGCTGGCTGTAGACTACTTCCCCCGAAACGGGGTTTCGATTCACATGTACATTAGCCGGACTCATAAAAATGGAAATCTGGAGCCGCTTATCTTTAAAGTATTCGGGATCCACGGTTTCTTCGATCACTACCACTTTACCATCTGCAGGCGCTATCACCAACCCTTCGTCTTTAGTGTGGGTTCTGCTGGGAACACGGAAGAAAGAGATCAGGAAGCCAAAAACAAGACTGGTAGCAATAAATATAACCCAGGCAAATACAGGATAATTATAGCTTAAGAATGTGAAGTTGATCAGATTCAGGAGTACATAGATAAAACCACTGATCGCAACGGTCTTATAGCCTTCTTTATGTATGGTCATGCGGCAAATTTATTAACTAATTACCTAATTGGCTAATTGCCTCACTAATTGCCTGGAAGAGCGTCTCTCAGGAACCTCAGGGCGTTATCCTGCATGATATTACTGATATCCTCTTTGCTATATCCGCGTTCACTGAACAATGCTGGCATCATGGCAAGATCAGCGATGGTTTCAACATCTGAAGGACATTGTTCACGGCCAAAGCCTCCGTCCAGATCCGACCCGATCGCCATATGCAGACTATTACCGGCCAGTTGACAGATATGATCGATATGATCGATCAATTTTCCCATATCGCAATTCATGTTCGCCGGTGTGGATCTTCCTCTCTCCCAGCCAGGCACGATCATCCATGCATCAAAAGCAGCACCTATAATTGCACCCCTTTCCAGTAACGCTTTGATCTGGTCATCGCTATATTGCCTGTTGTGGGGAACGATGGTCCTGCAATTATTATGACTAGCCCATACGGGACCGGAAAAATGATCAAGCGCCTGCCAGAAGGCATCGTCGCAGAGATGGGTGCAGTCGAGGATCATTCTAAGCTCGTCCATCTTTCTCAATAGTGATATTCCCTCCGAACCCATCACGCCTGTTGCATTGGTGCCATTAGCATACCTGCCCGGGCCATAATGCGCCGGCCCAATGGCCCTTAGTCCATACTCACAGGCCTTATCCAGGTAACCGAGATCTACGAGTGAATCCGCACCTTCAAGGCTTAATATATATCCAATTGGGCCTTGGGCATTCGCGTCCGCTGTTGCAAGCAGGTGCTGCTCCAACTCGGCTACATTTTTGATTTGGCGCATTTCACCAGCTTCTTCCATTGCCCGATACCAGGCCAATTGGCCCTGTGTTTGCGCCCAGGCCTGTTCAGGTGAGGCCCAGCCTTTTAATGGACCACCTGGGGGAGCATATCTTGCGATCTGTGTGGCTACCACCAGGTTTACGCCCCCTTTTTTTAAGGCGTCAAGCGAAACCACTGCATTCCCCCGGTCTGGCTTGTCGGTCATTCCCGCTTCCGATTCATTAATAACCTTAACGGGTAACCGTAAATTTCGATTCCATTCCAGCGCATTCATGGCGAGGTCAAGATGAAGGTCGACGATCAAAATATATTTATTGTATTCTTAAATCAATGTCTGGCCTTAATATACCAGGAGTCTTTTGCACGATGATCCGATACCGTGATCATTTGCTGGTAAAGATTGACGGTAGGACAAATATGATAAGGCAATACATACAAGACATCACCAGGAAGATAGTCGTGCCCCTCTGATGCTTCAACGATACCATGCTCTTCACTCTGACTGACCAGCTTAAGTTCGGCCGCATTCAGGAAATAGGCACGTTTTGAAATATCATTCTCAGCTGCTATTGCTTTATGACCCAGATCGATACAAATCTTGCCAGGCGCAGGAAGTGAGATCACCCTGCTTACTACTATTGCAGCCGGTTCAAATGGTTGCTCCTTACATATGTCGCCATAACCTTTGTCCCAAAAAATAAATGTACCCGGGCTGCAATCCACATGCTTTCTTTTTGCGTGGATCGGAAAGGTGGGCGAACCACCGGCGATGATCAAAGGTTGGTCAAGACCGAATTGTACGATGTGCTCCTGCAAGGCCTCTATTTTCTTGAATACTTCATTGCACATCTCTGTCCTTTTAACAATATCGGTGTCCCTTAGATGACCGTCATAAGCATGCAACCCTTTTACATTCAGAGCAGGTAACGAAGCACAAAAAGTATAGAGATCAAAAGCATCTGCGAGCTGAACACCCGTCCTATTCATGCCCACGTTCAGATCAATGTACACGTCGATCTGCAGGCCTAATCTTTCAAACTCTTCACTGAGCCTGTCGGCAGCAACTACATGATCGATGAGGCAGGAAAACTTTGTGCCGGGAAAATTGATAATCAGTTCCGCAAGCTGCCCTACACGAGGCCCAACAGGCTGGTATGCCATCAACACATCTTTCGCCTTTTCTTCAGCAAGTAAGGTTCCCTCTTCAGCGGTTGCAAATTTAAATTTAGTGATACCTGCCTCGATCATCATCCGGACCACCTCAGCAGTTTTATTGGTTTTGATATGTGGCCTTAACCGGTTAACATCGCCAACCATTTCAACCGCCTTCCTGATATTGTACTCCACGCGTTTGGGGTACACAACCAATTGTGGTGAAGGAACATCCTCAATATTATCGATCTGATACCACGGTTTCATATCAGGCTATTTCATGCAATTCAAATAACGCTTCCACTTCAACGGGAACGCCGTCGGGAAGGGAACCCATTCCCACTGCGCTTCTTACACCGATACCATTTTCCTGCCCCCATATTTCGGCAAACAATTCACTGCAACCATTGATCACGATAGGATGTTTATCAAATTCGGGAACAGCGTTCACCATACCCAATACCTTGATCACCCTTTTCACGCGATCAAGACTGCCCAGGTGTTTCCTGACGGACGACAAAATAAGTGTGCCCACAAGGCGGGCCATTTGTTTCGCCTCCTCCACATCCATATCCTTACCAACCTTCCCGGCGATCCTTGAAAAATCGGCCCGCATGGGAACATGACCGGAAACGTACAGATGTCTGCCGTCGATGAGGCAGGGTTTATAGATGGCTTTGGGAACGGGCACTTCCGGCAATTCAATACCGAGTTCAATTAGCTTCTGTTCGGGTGACATATTATTCATTATAAAACAGCATCAAGCACAAGTACGCCGATGAGGCCCACTATGGAAACGATGGTCTCCATTAATGACCAGGACCGGATCGTTTGTTTGATGGTGAGGTTAAAATATTCTTTGAACATCCAGAATCCAGAGTCGTTCACGTGGGAAAACATCAGACTGCCCGCACCTATGGACAGTACCATCAGGTTTGCATCCACTTGTGTACCCGCGATCACTGGAGCAATAATACCGGCCGTGGTTAATCCTGCTACTGTTGCAGAGCCCATGGCCACCCTAATTACTGCAGCAATGAGCCAGCCCAGGATCAATGGATGCATGCTCCAGCCTTTCAGCATCATGGCAATATCATTGCTTACTCCACTATCGGAAAAAATCTGCTTCAGTGCGCCGGCGCCAGCTACAATAAGGAGGATGATAGAAACATCTTTTACAGCATCTACATAAATATTCATCACCTGCGTCATATTGCGTGCGGGACGAATACCCAATGCAAATGTGGCGAAAATTAAAGCGATCAGCATCACGATGGAGGGCTCGGAAAAAAATTGCAGGAGGTTTTTGCCGGATTCACTGAGTGTGAACAGCACGGGAATGAGGGTTGATGCTGCGAGCATAAACACGGGAAGCAGGGAGGCTGCAAAACTCATTGCAGTAGATGGCAATTCAGATTCAGGAATAGGGTCTTTTTGGAAAGTTTTTATGGGTTCTGCCGTTATGTGCTTTAAGGTTTTTGCGAAGACCGGCCCTGCTAAAATGATCGCGGGTACGGAGATCAAAAAGCCGTAGAGAAGAGTCAATCCCATATTGGCATGAAACTGTGCTACCAACGCCGAAGGGGCGGGATGTGGTGGCAGAAAACCGTGAGTAACCGAAAGAGCAGCGAGCATCGGCACACCCACATAGACGGCGGGCATCTTGAGTTGGTAAACAGCAGAAAAGATCAGGGGGATCAGCAGAACGAAACCAACGTTGTAGAATAGGGGAATACCAACAATGAATCCCGTGATCATTAGGGCCCATTGAATTCGTGCAGGCCCGAAAGCTTTCATCAGCACGTTGGTGATCTTTTGTGCAGCTCCTGATTCGGCCACCAGTTTACCGAGCATGGCGCCGAGGGCAATAACGATCACGAGAGAGCCCAATGTGTCTCCAATTCCTTTTTGGACTGATTGTGTAATCTTATTGATCGGTATCCCGAGCATCAGGCCTGTAAGAATAGCAACGATCAGGAACGCCAGAAATGCATTGATCTTACCCCAACTGATCAGCAGCACCAGCGAGAGGATACAAATAACTACGATAATTACAGTCATATCAGATTGGTTGGGATCTTACATGAAAGCTACAGCATAAAGCCATACGATGGGCACGGCAAATAAAAGCGAATCGAACCGGTCCAGAAAACCGCCATGCCCTGGCATAAAAGAGCCGCTGTCTTTTACATTGGCCATTCTCTTGAGTTTACTTTCAAAAAGATCACCAAAAGTTCCGGCAACAGAGGCGAGCAGGGAGATCGCTAGATAATGGACCCAATTGGCCTTAACTACATAGGCACCCCAGCAAGTGACCAGAGCAACGCTGAGTATGATACCGCCAATAGTGCCCTCCCAGGTTTTCTTGGGCGAGATAGGTGAAAGTGGAGTCCTGCCGATGATCGACCCCACGATATAAGCCATGGTATCATTGATCCATATGGTTGCAATGATGATCAAAGGAACCAGGAAACCGGTATAGGCCGAAGTACTGAGATTAATACGATCGAAAATATCTTTCGTACTCGCCATGCGCCAGATATCACCACTTCTTATATGCACCATAAGGGAGAGGCTAACTGAGATATATAAAAGTCCAACGAGCGATATTCCGATATTTTTGAGGGTTATGTTTTTGGTGAAAAGAAGTTCTGTAATGGGCAGCACAAAAGCAAAAATCATGATCATCCAAAACCCAATACCTGAGACAGAAAGGCTTCCAATTTTCCAAAAATCTGCCGTAGTAAAAAGCATTAAACCCCAACCCGCCACTATTGTGCCATATCGGTGAAA
The DNA here is from genome assembly GCA_031375135.1 of Sphingobacteriales bacterium. Lineage (GTDB taxonomy): Bacteria > Bacteroidota > Bacteroidia > Chitinophagales > Chitinophagaceae > Pollutibacter. The sequence goes on from JANMHK010000018.1 coordinate 12,246, forward strand.
AGGACTGATGTCTGCATACTCCGGGTAAACCCTTGCCATTAGCGACTGGTATTCCATCCAGCAGCCCCAATGGATGATCGAGAAAAGCAGCAGGAACATCCAGTGCGAAGTCAATAACCCGGCGGCCATCACTACCACAAACAGAACGGCCGTCTGCGCGCGAACTCTAAAAACAGGCCAGTTAAATGCCATTTTGAAAAATGTTAAATAAGGGGATCGGTTCTTAGAGTCACGTCATCCACTGGTCTTCCAAAGCCACTGTTTCGGCGGGTGTTTTTGTTTTGCGGTCCTCCCCGGTAAACTTTTTATAATACCGAAAAACAAATACAAGTATAACGATTCCAATAAGTCCCCACCACAAAGGATAGGTCTCGTTCATGGCATCGTCGATAGATTTACCCTGTTCGGTATAGACATAGATCTGTGTTACCACAAGAGCGTTATTGAAAAAATGTCCGATGATCGATAACCAAAGGCTTCCGCTGAATAAATAGATCAGTCCTAATACCACACCGAGGGCAAAGCGGGGCAGGAACCCGTAAAACGACATATGGATGGCACTGAAGATGAGGCTGGTGATCCCTATTGAAATCCATGGGTTCTTAGTGATACGTTGCAGCATATTTTGAACTCCGCCCCGAAACAGGGTTTCCTCAAAAATAGCAGGTGCCAGGGCCATGATAACAAGGGCCACGATGTACTCCCAGGGGGTAGTGATATTGGCAAGCAACTTGACGGTTTCGGCGTACTTGTCTTCCATCCCTTTGAAATAGATCTCAAGATCCTTCCCGATAGGGATCATTTTATTAAGTTCTCCCAGCGCGCCAACCAATGGCAATGAAGCCAGCATGATCAGCACGACCATCCCGATTTGCTTGGGGGAGAAATAGAAGTTGAATCCGAGAAGCCGAAAAGGCTTCTTATTGAGGATATAGGCCATGATGACGGCAGGCAGGAAAAAAATAAAAAAAGTCGATACCAGTTGGAGGGCTCTGAGGGCATTGGTATATGCCGGGTTATTCATGTCCGTCTCCATGCTAAAGATGCCTCTGCCGGTCATCGCAAACCAGACCAGGAAAGAAACTGCGCCCCCTAAAAAAAGGCCCATGCCCACCATTCCGAGGAGAATGATCAGTCCCCTGCCGTAACTAGTCCCTGGCCTCGAATGAATATCGTACATATTGAAACAGTTAATGATCGGGTTATAGAACTCGGCTGCCAAGTTGTAACTTTGCCAACTGAATTATGATAAAGATAGGCAAGATAATATTACCTGATTTCCCGCTGTTGCTGGCTCCTATGGAAGACGTGAGTGATCCCCCATTCAGGGCAGTCTGTAAACAAAACGGGGCAGATTTGATGTTCTCTGAGTTTATCAGTAGTGAGGGCCTGATCCGCGATGCCATCAAAAGCAGGCAGAAACTGGACATATTTGAAGAAGAAAGGCCGGTAGGCATACAAATATTTGGGGGCGATGAAGAGGCCATGGCCCTAAGTGCACGGATCGTAGAAACAGTTCACCCCGATCTTCTGGACATCAATTTTGGTTGTCCCGTCAAGAAAGTGGTTACTAAAGGCGCGGGTGCGGCCGTGTTGAAAGACCTTGACCTGATGGTGCGGCTAACCTCTGCAGTTATTAAGAGTACAACGCTGCCGGTAACGGTAAAAACAAGGTTGGGTTGGGATCATGATTCCATCAATATTATGGACGTTGCAGAAAGATTGCAGGATGTAGGTGTGCAGGCACTCTCTATCCATGGGCGTACGCGTTGCCAGTTATATAAAGGGGATGCAGACTGGAGTCATATTGCGCAGGTGAAAAACAATCCCCGAATCCAAATACCGATCTTTGGTAACGGAGATATCACAAGTCCGGAACGGGCGGTGGAGTACAAAAACCGTTACGGCGTTGACGGCATCATGATGGGAAGAGTGGCCATTGGATACCCCTGGATCTTCCGGGAGATCAAGCATTTTATGGCAACTGGTGAACATCTTGCACCGCCAACCCTTACTGAAAGGATAGAAGTGATCAAAAAGCACTTATACGGCTCAGTTAGTTGGAAAGGACCCGTTGCAGGCATCAATGAAATGAAAAGGCATTATGCCAATTATCTGCACGGTCTGCCTGGTATAAAAGAATACAGGAACAAACTGGTGGTGTTGAAAACGGTGGCTGAGATCGATGAGGTGTTGGAAGAAGTGAAGCTGAAATACGAAGACGAACTGATCCTTCAGTAACTTATATGTTCAATAAAACAGAATGCCAATCTTACGATTGGCATTCTGTTTTTTCAGGAGTCTTACGGGGCTCCGGTATCTTTAAGATACGAAGAATAAATTACTTATAAAGGTAAGCAAGAGCTGTTTTATCATTTGCATTGAACGGCCGGTTTGTATTTTGACCTATACAGGCAAGCATCCATGAAGTAGCATCATCGTTTGGACCGACTGCCGTACCAGGAATATAAATGGCGCCAACAGTACTGGCTCCCTCGTTAGCGGTAGAACCGCCGCAGCTAAAGCTCCTGTCCGCATAATCAGTATGCCGGTATCCGATACAATGCCCGATCTCATGCGCCAGCACAGAAACGATGGCGTTAGACGAAAAATTGTAATTGGCCAAAGACCTTGTGTTGACGTTTACCCTGTTATAGGGATCCCCGGCAGAAGTTGGGAATCCAGCTGATGCGAGATAGCTACCATTGGCCGGAAACAGTGTAATATCAGCAGTACCGCTGGTGACATATTGGAAAGTAAGCTTCAGTCCTTCTGCGTTATACCTTCCTAAGGCAGTCTGTAAATACCCTGCGTATGCAGCAGGCATTTTATTACTAAGCCCTACGGTTATTACCCTTCCCGTACCCTCTTTCACTGTATTAGTAGTATGATACTGTTCCGTTTGCGCAATAGTTAATGTCCCCCACTGCGGCTGGGCCCGAAGGTGCGCATCATCGATAAAAATATCACCCTCAACAATGTATCCGCCTTCTTCCCTGATCACGCCTTCTTTTGAAAATCCTGCCTTTTCAATAGCGGCTAAAACATCGTCAGAGATAGCTGCATCAACTGCAGGAGCCTGCTCCTTCTGGCAGGAAAATAAGGTTGAGGCTAACAGGGCAATACCTAATAATTTTTTCATTAAATAGTTTTTTAGTTTTCTGTTAAATGGAGTACCCCTACAAGATAGAAAAATGTGTTAAAATTTTCTAATATTATTTCAATTTTTCGTGTTTTCACATGCAACAGTCTGGCCTCCAATACACAACGCTATTTTGTCAATCGTTTAAGCTTTCCATTTGCTCAGCCGCTGAACAAGCAGGATCTGCCTCAAGCCTACTGTATCACGAACCTGATCGTTTTCACCGTTGTATTTCGTTCCATGACTCGCATATAGTATATGCCAGGGGCAAGCCCGATTGTAGAAACCGGTTGCACTTTCTCATTCAGGATAACCTTCATGACCAACCGCCCAAGGATATCGTAAATGAAAGCTTTTTGATCTTCAGGCAACTCACTAAGCACATGAATATTTTCCCCAAGGCGAGCAGGATTTGGATAGAGCAGGAAGTTGCTGCCATTTAAAAAATATACCGTTTCCCGGCTTGAGTAAACTACACTCCCATCGTCGAGGTAAATCACAGCCTGGTAGATATTTAACCCCTGGTCCAGATTGCGGTCGATGTACTCAATCGTTCTCTGTGAAGGTGGCTCCGCTTTAAACAGCACATTGCTATTGGCCGACAGTTTAATGATCTCAACTTTTTTTATTTTGAACAACGAACCCAGAGTCAACCTCACCATGGCTGAATTATCCAGCTGAAGATTCGCAGTAAAATTATCAACGAAACATCCTACCCCCTGCTTTGTGTAGTCTGTAGCTGGTCCCCTGAATGCCAGCCTTCCGTTGAACAAGGTTGCCAATGCAAAATATGGATTGCCTGTTCGGGGTGTTAATGCGGACGAATCTGTAGTATTCAACACTGCACGCATGGAATCGTAATCCAGCCTGAACAAGCGGTATCCTGAACTCCGGGGAACCTTGTTCCAATAATGTAAAATGGATGTGTCACATACATAACCAAATCGGTCTGTCAAGGCAGGGGAAACGATCGGATCTCCGGATGTTACACTGGTCACGCCTACTGTCATTCTGAATTTTACTTCGTAAAGACTATCACCATTTCTAAAGGGATAATATCCCTTTTTAAGATCCACACTATTACTGATCAATTCCCATGGCCCCTGATTGCGACTTACTTCCAGCAAGCCTGAATTGTTATTGGAATACCACGAACCCCACCGGAGATACATCTCGTTACCAGAGAGGGCGACATCTTCGCGGTAAGGAAAATTCCATGAAAAAGAATCCTTCGCTTCATGTTGAAATGCGATCGAAAATAATTGAGTAGGAGTTTTCAGCGAACCGGAGCGGACTCGGATAATGTATTCTCCTGCTACCGGATCTGCGACGCTGATCTGCTCATTGGTATTGAGCGTATCTCTTTTTCTAACAGCGGGCTTGAGCAAAGAATCTGCAGCAGGATAAATATTCAGGGTCCACGGGAGAACAACAGAACCTCCCGGGGTTTCAAGTTCAAGATCGAGGTCATTGAGCAATGCTTTTTCAGACCCCGCAGCAACTGCCGGTTCATTCCAGCCCAGGGTGAGTTTTAGTACAGCTGTTCCAGCCGGCACGGTGATCCTGTATTCCTTCAACGAAGACCCCCCGAGTTCACCGTTGAAAAATCTATTTTCCTTTAGAGTTCGAAGGGCCATCAGGGCATTCAGCTTCCCGAATCCGGATCGGAAATCGGGTCCCGGTGCATCCATATCATCTGCGCTGTTGATCAGCACGGCCCTGACTAAAGCAGCACTTGCCGGTGCAGTGAACTGTTGTTTATATTGTTGTTGGAGGAGCAGTGCTACACCAGATACCAGAGCAGCTGCACCAGAAGTTCCATCTTCCCCAAATGCAACTACATGCGGAGCGATCCGACCATCATACAAGGGGCCTTTCGAACTCAATGCAGGTATATTTCCAGCGGAATCCATGGCGCCTGCC
>JANMHK010000034.1:0-26890 GCA_031375135.1 Sphingobacteriales bacterium
AAGCCATCGGATTGTCCGAATCCCGACCTTCAAATTTGATCTGTCCAATTCCGGGAAAAAATTCCTTACTACCAAGCGTTACAGACGACATAGAATGCGATTTAAGATTTGTATGAAAATAGTTAATTTATGTAATGTGCCCCGTCTGAAGAACCGGTAAACATTTTAAGTTCATGTTCTGTCTCCTTTTCCATGATGCTTTTGATCTCCGCCAACTGCTCTAAGCCCTCATCGCTGCTGACCATCACCACTACCGTCCCCCCACTTCCACCCCCACTGATGCGCGCACCCTCCAAACCATGGCCCCTGCCCTTCTTTTTGACCAGATCCACGATCCTGTCGGTCACCGGCTCACCCAGTCCCACAGAACCATACCCATCATGGGATGCGAGCATTAAGTCACCCAGGGTCCTGAGGTCCGCATTTTTATCATCCGATGACTCGAATCCTTCGAGTAGCGCTTTGAACTGCTTGATCCGATGGTTTTCCATGACCGGATGAAGGGCCGCTTTCTGTATTTGGTAAACCTTAGCCCGATCAACGGTTGTTACCGGATCGATGTGCACGCCGAACCGATCAAGAAAATCCGCCCCACTCATGGATTCGGGTAAAACAGGACAATAATCATTTATAAACCTATCGGGAGCAATGTTTGCCAGGAATCCACCAAACGGTCTTTGTTTCGGATCCCGCATTGTTTCTTTAGAAATGCCCGTACTTATCATGGCCACGGTATAAGCCATAAAGGCTGCCGTTCTTACTTCCGTATAAGACGCCCCGCTCACGGCATGCCTTACGCCGCTATCAAGGCCAAAGAAACGAATGCCAGCGGGAATTTTTAGTGGTTCCAAAACTTCATAAGGCTGACATATGATTGGTAAAAGATGATCCTTCCTGCCCAGGTTGACCGCAAGCTGATCCATCAATCCACATGCGGCACCAACAACCAGGTTCTCCACTTTCTGTGCGAGAACGGCGAGTTCGAGCGGATCAATATCCAACCCGTATACTTTCCTGATCGCATGGACGGTGGCCACCTCAAGGGCCGCAGAAGAGGAAACTCCTTTCCCGACAGGGACGCTGCTGCTGACATGAATATCTAAACCCTGAAACGAGCAATTCTTTTCTTGCTGCAACAAGCTAAAACAGCCGAGCACATAAGAGGCCCAGTGTCCAATCTGTAGCTTTGCCAGATATTTTCCTAACTCACGGTAATGAATACCTGCAAATTCATCTGCCCGTACCATGCAGGCTTCAGCTTCCATATCCGTTTGGATACGAATGATATCATCATCGCGCTTTATGATCGTCACGCGGGTTTGTTCGGCAATGGGCATCTGCAGAAGCAATGAACCACTATAGTCGGAAATCCCTCCCATGACATCCAGCCGGCCGGGAGCTATCCCAATTGACTCATTGGCTAATCCAATTGGCTCATTGGCTGATTTGCTCCATCCAATTGGCTCATTGGCTGATTTGCTCATTAACTAATTATTTATTTCGATCATCAAGCACAAACTAGTTGATACCGGTGAACTTCCTTAACTCCGCAGCTTTTTCTTCAGGCATGGTGTCGGCCATAAATGTGTCTGCACCTGTCTCAGGACCAGCCAGATACTTTTGAAGACCGGGTTGCCGCAAGGGCGGACAGAAATTCAGGTGCATATGATAGCCGCTGTAATCTCCGCCATCTACAGGCGCCTGGTCAAAAGCCATGATATATGGAAACTGGGTATTGAAATTGGCATCAAAGGCCCTTGTAACAGCCTGGTAAATTTCTGCAAGACCCCGGATCTCTTCGTCAGTCATACTGATCAGCGTTGCATGTCGATGCTTAGGGAAAATATAAGTTTCGTAGGCGAACCTTGCAAAGAATGGTATGAAGGCTATGGCATGATCATTCTCCGCAATGATCCTGATGCCGTCCTTTTTCTCCGCTGCTATGATATCTTCAAAAATATTCCGGCCGGTTTCCTTCTCATGCACTGCCATCGCCTTCAACTCTTTCTGAAATACATTAAACACAAAATCAGTTGCATAGATCTGGCAATGGGGATGCGGATTTGAAACCCCAACAATCGCCCCCTTGTTTTCAAAGATGAGGACCGACTTCACGGTCTCATGCCCCGCAAAAAATACCATCTCATCCCGAAGTGCCATAAATACCGATGCAATGGCTCCTACATCCAGATCTGTCAGGGTAACATGATGACGGGGATCGTAACAAACTACTTTAGCAATCCCTTTGGCAGACTGTTTTTTATACAAACCCTGGTGATCATCTTTATCTATATCAGGCGCCTGCAGACCCACTACCGGATGATCATTCTCAAAAATAAACACGCCTTTATAATCGGGATTCTGTTGGCCGCTAATGCGGGTGTTACCCGGACATAAATAACAACCGGGATCAAATTCGGGAAGCCCTACAACTTTCTCGGTGATCTCGAAATTCCAGGGCCTGCTGTTCCGGTGAGCAGCATACACTACCCATTCCTGCCGCAAAGGATGCCAGCGTTTCTCCCATTTTCCTGCCCAAGATCCTTGCTGCTCCATGATCTATGATTACTTCAATTGAGCTTTCCATTTCGCATATGCCTCGCCGTAGACCTGAGTCAGTTCAGACGTTGGCTGGTATTCCCTGATCTTCTCCATACCCCTGAAACATTCTTCCCGGCTACTGACCAGTTCCGCACCGAATGCCGCTCCACGTGCTGCACCTACTGCACCATCTGTATTATAGAGCTCCAGCTTTGCACCGCTTGTATTGGCGAAAGCAGTGGCAAAAACATCACTTAAAAACATATTTGCATACCCAGCCCTAACCGTACTGATATTCATACCCATCTCCTGCATCACCTCCATTCCATACTGCAAGGCGAATACAATCCCTTCCTGTGCTGCACGTAAAACATGCCCCGCATGGTGCCTGTTAAACAACAATCCACTCATTGAACCTCCGGGTTCCCGATTTTCCAATACCCGCTCAGCCCCATTCCCAAATGGATGGAACATCACTCCATCTGCACCAGGTTTCACTTCCGAGGCCTTACTATTCATCTCTTCATAACTCAATCCCGCAAAGAAGTTCTTCCTCAGCCAACTGTTCAATATCCCGGTCCCATTGACACAAAGCAGGATCCCCAGCCTCGTATCCGGATCAAGATGGTTCACATGGGCGAAACTATTTACCCTGGATTTTGGATCGTAGTTTACATGATCCGTTACCCCATAAACAACCCCCGAGGTACCCGCCGTTGCGGCTACTTCGCCGGGTTCAAGTACATTCAACGACCATGCATTATTTGGCTGGTCACCGGCCCGATAACTCACAGGTATTCCCGGCGCAACGCCTATCAAAGCAGCTGCAGTGGCCGACACCAGGCCCTGCCGGCCAAATGTTGGCACCCTGTCTGCCAATAACGCTTCGTCAATTCCATAATACCGCAATAAATCTTTTGCAACCGATGCTTCTTTGAAATCCCAAAGGATCCCTTCCGATAATCCGGAAACAGTAGTGACTATATCACCTGTTAATTTTGCTGCGATATAATCACCCGGCAACATCACTTTATAGATCTGCTCATAAACCGCAGGCTCATTATCTTTCACCCATTTTAACTTGGACGCCGTAAAATTACCCGGAGAATTCAGGTAGTGCTTAAGTACAAACTCTTCGCCCAATGCAACTGATGCTTTATACCCTATCGGAACAGCACGACTATCACACCAAATGATCGAAGGCCTCAAAGGTTTTAGATCCTTGTCTACACAAACCAATCCATGCATTTGATATGAAATACCAATAGCCAGTACCTCGGAAGGTGACCAATTCACTTGCTTTTTTAACAACGTGATCGCGTTCAATAATTCATCCCACCACATGTCAGGATTCTGCTCGGCGAAACCCGGATGCGGCGCCAGCATCGGCATTTCGGACGATGGCGCAAAAGCAATGGCCGCAGGCATGCCGGTTTGCAGGTCCAGCAAGGCGGCTTTTACAGACGACGAGCCTATATCAAAGCCCAATACATATCTTCCCATAATTTTATTGCTGTATAAAAATGAAATCTAAGCAGGCTTTTTCACCGAGAACAAAAAGATCGTGGAGCTCTCAAATTTTTCTCCGGGCTTCAACACCGCAGAAGAAAAACCTGGCTGATTTGGTGAATCTGGAAAATGTTGCGTTTCCAGGCAGAACGCATTGCGGTAATTATACACAGCCCCCTTGCCTTTTTCTGAACCATTGAGAAAGTTGCCTGAATAGAACTGCACACCAGGTTCTGTTGTAAATACTTCCAACACCCTGCCTGATCCGGGCGCAGTTACTTTGGCGGCCAATTTCATTTTGCCCTTTTCTCCATTGAGTACAAAATTGTGATCGTAACCCAGGCCATATTTTATTTGCTGATCCGTGGTATCGTTGATGCGTTCCCCAATTTTATGAGGAGTGGAAAAATCAAATGGTGTACCGGATACTTTCTTGATCTCCCCTGTTGGAATCAGGGTAGCATCTACCGGCGTAAAAGCATCAGCATTTAGGAAAAGTTCATGATCCAGTATATCCCCTTTGCCCTGGCCTTCCAAATTGAAATAGCTGTGGTTGGCTACATTCAATACGGTAGGTTGATCTGCAGTGGCGCTGTAGTCCATACTCAAAGAGTTGTCATTCTTCAAACGATATCTAACGGTAATGGTCACATTACCCGGGTAGCCTTCTTCACCATCTTTACTTAAATAGGTCAGCGTTACACCCTGATCATCCTGCTTGCCAGACCAAACCGCTTTGTCAAATCCCTTTAGTCCCCCGTGAAGCGAATTAGGGCCATTATTTTTAGCCAGCGTATATTTTTTCCCTTCCAACTCAAACTCACCTTTCGCGATCCTGTTTGCGTACCGGCCCACCATACAGCCGAAATATGCCTTCCCGTTATAATAGCCCTGGATACTGTCGTACCCCAGCACTACGTCATCCATTTTACCGTTCTTATCAGCCACCCGTATCGATACAATGGCGGCCCCATAATTGGTGATCAGTGCCTCGATGCCATTGGCATTGGTTAACTTGTAGAGCTCTACCACCTGGCCGTTCAAGGTGTCAGAAAAATGATTCTTTGAGTCGTGATTTGACATTGCCCCATCTTTATGTTCTGAAAGTATGCAGGAATTCAATACGACGAGTGCCGATAGGAAAAAGAAAAACTTCATGTTGTTTTTTTGGGAAGTTATGAAATCTCCCGCGCACCATCGCCAGTTACCACTTCATAAGCATGAAGGTCAGTATTTGTATTCTCTTTGTAGACAGGACCGATCTTCTTGATCAGTGCTTCAACGGCATCCCCATGGATGATATTGATGGTGCAGCCTCCAAATCCCCCGCCCATCATCCGCGCCCCCAATACCAGGATCTCATCTTTCACCAGCTTAACCAACAGGTCAAGTTCTTTACAACTGACTTCGTAGTCGTACTGAAGACCCGCATGGGACTGGTACATTAATTGCCCCACCTGATCCAGGGAACCCATTTTCAGGGCTTGGCACACCTTATCCACGCGTTTGTTTTCTTCCACCACAAAATAACAACGCTTATAAATCTCGGCATCCAACTCTTCCCGGTGGTTTTCCAGCATAGATGTGGTCACATCCCGAAGTTGATTTATTTCGGGGTAATGCTTTTTCAAGATATTGACCCCCGACTCACATTGCTGCCTCCTGACATTATATTCAGTAGAGGCCAGCTCGTGTTTTACACCTGTGTCCAAGAGGACGATTTTATAAGCCCCTAGCTCGAGCGGATAGTACTCGTATTCCATCGAACGGCAATCCAACCGCAGGGCATGGTCTTTTTTCCCGTGTAAACTCGCAAACATGTCCATGATGCCTACTTTCAGCCCGATATATTCATGCTCTGCTCTTTGAGCGAGCTTTGCCAATTCAAGGGAATCATAACCATAGCCTTCAATGGCATCGAGGGCAAAAGCCGTTACCGTCTCAATAGCGGCAGAGGAGGAAAGCCCGGCTCCAATCGGCACATCAGAAGCAAGAACGGCATTAAAGGCAGCAGGATCATGACCAGATTGCCTGAACTGGTCAATAATGCCGAGCAGGTAATTGGGCCAACTTTTTTCATGCTTTTGAATATTGCTGAAAGAAATGGACACTGTTTCATTGAAATCGGCAGATACCCATTTGCCCTGCCCGTTTTCAGCAGGACCAACAGCCAGGTAAGCCGCCTTATCGATAGCTGCCGGCAATACAAAGCCGCCATTGTAATCTGTATGCTCACCAATGATATTAACCCTTCCAGGCGCAGCAAAAACCCTTGGGGAGCCGGAAAATTCCTGCTGATAGATCTGCCTTACTTTATCTGCTAATGACATGTAATTGATTGAGCTTTCCAATCTAAACAAAAAACTTATACCACCATAAGGCTGCAGCCCCTGATATCACTATGATCTACCCTGCCGGTAATTTCAAAACTTCCATCGGGGTATAATTTTCCGGCATCATCAGTGGCGATGAAGGAGCATGACCAGATATTGGAGAGATCAATGACATTGACGATTCCCCTGACCATTGTGGAAGATGGTCCATGAACCGCCAAAGGATCATCTTCTTCCCGGACCATGACTTTCATGGTTTTGGCAGGATAAAAAATACCATCCCCGGGCGAATATGCTTGGGAAAGCAATTCCGTCATGCCATATTCAGAATGGATGTTTTTTGTACCCAGATTTGACTTGAGGATATCATGCACTGCTGCCCTGGTCATCTCTTCACGCCTGCCTTTCATCCCACCAGTTTCCATGACAACGGTATGTTCAAGAGCCATGGGAAATTTTTCGGCAAAGTCAAGTAAAGCAAAAGTGACCCCGATCAGCAACAGCTTTTGTTTTCTGCGTTCAAGTTTAATAATGGTATCGTGCAACTGCTGGTACTCATATAAATAAAATCCGCTTTCGTTGACACTACTTAGTTTTACGAGTTCATCCACCATATAAACCAGCGATGAATGGCTTCGTTCCAAATAAGAAGGCAACAGGCCTATGATGCACCATTCCGCCGGATCGCCATAGAACTGCCTGAATCCTTCTGTAAAACTCTTTCTATACAACGAAAGATCCCTTACATAATGTCTGCTGCTAACCATCCCCGTTGTACCGCTGCTTTCAAAAACAATAGCCGATTCAGCTTCCCCGGTAACAATTTTCTGCGATTTGAAAAACCCTACCGGCAGAAAGGGTATCTGCTCCAGAGACCTGACGCCCTCCGGCTCAATCCCCATTAACTCAACAAATTGCCGGTAAACCGGGTTATAACTGGCCTGGAACCTGAATATTTCAAGGGCCCGGGCATCAAATCCGGAAATGTTAAAATCAAACAAACCCTCAGCTAAATTCATATGGTCACTTAGGTTATTCAAGCGGGATAAATTACATTTGATGGTTAATCAGATTTGATGAAGAAATACTTTCTCGCTTCTTTATTGTTGATGTTCATAAGCTCATGTGGCAAAGATACCTTCCAAAGTAAACCACAACTCACATTGGAATCAGTAAGTTCATCTATTGTTCCGGTTAACGGCGGTTTGCAGATCAAGATGAGGTTGACCGACAAAGAGGGCGATTTCGTGGATACCATCTGGGTAAGCAAGATCACTACCCGCTGCCCCGGTTCAAATTTTCGCGATTCCCTGCTGTACCGGATACCGGGAGACGCCCCGCGCACAAAAAACTTTGATGGCCAGGTACAAGTCAGTTTCAGCTACCCGATAGAATTACAGCCCCGTTGCACAAGGCCTGATACCGCAGTATTCAGTTTCTGGATGAAGGACGAAAAAGGAAACAAAAGTGATACCGTCCGCACGCCAGCGATTATCATCCTCAGACAATAAAAGTATTGACAAGGGGATTTATCAAGGCCTTCGTTTACTCTAACCTCTTCATTTCTTTTTGTGCCCTCATGATGACATGGGAAGCATTACATCTTTCAAATTTGAAAGATCATAACCTGTTGTGGTTTGTATTCTTTTCCACCTTACTCACCTATCATTTCCATTCCCTGGTCAATGTAGTTTATCCCGCTTCATCAGAACGCCATTTCTGGAACGATCGAAATCAAAAAATTTTGATCCTGTTCATGTTACTGGCCCTGTTAGGAACGATATATTTCTTTATCCCTTTTATCCGTCGACCCATCCCCTTCCTGCTTGGCGGCTTGTTCACTTTTCTTTATTCCGCGCCCAACCTAAAGGGTCAGGCTTTTATTCTTCTGAGAAAGATCGCTGTTGGCAAAACACTATACCTCGCGTTCATGTGGACCTATGCCACCAGCATCCTTCCCATCATGGCACTGGATCCGGGTTCCCATGATATACTCAATGCTTTCACCGGAAGCCGATTCTTCCTGGTCTATGCGATCTGCGTGTTATTCGACCGTCGGGATAAACTTGAAGACCAGCTCAAAGGCATCAAGGCACTACCAACTTTACTTCATGAAAATGCCCTTAGAAAAGTCTATTTTTTGAGCTTGTTGCTTTCCATGATATTCACCATCATTTACACCTGGCCCCATTTTAATTCAACTACATTCTTTCTGCTGGTACCGGCCCTGATCTGCCTGTTTCTGTTCGGCCTCACCCAACACCGTAAAGGAGATTTGTTGTATTATGTTTTACTGGACGGGTTAATGATGATGTCTGCTATTTTGCAGGCCATCTACCTATTTTCATCTACATTCGTAAACAGATAAAGAAGCTAAACATGGCAAAAAAATTAAAAGAGAAAACGGACAAAAAAGATAAGAAGTCAAAGAAGATCATGACAGACCAGGCTTTCTCGTTCCTGAAAGCCTATATCAATAACCCTTCCCCTGTAGGTTTTGAACATCCGGGCCAAAAACTGTGGATGGAATACCTGAAACCGTACGTAGACAGTTTTATCACTGATCCTTATGGTTCTGCTGTGGGCGTGATCAACCCGGACGCGCCTTTTAAAGTAGTCATCGAGGCGCATGCCGACGAGATCAGCTGGTTCGTAAACTATATCTCTCCTGAAGGGCTGATATATGTAAAAAGAAATGGTGGCGTTGACCACCAGATCGCCCCAGGTAAAAGAGTATTCATCCACGGCAAAAAAGGGCAGGTTAAAGCAGTTTTTGGCTGGCCTGCCATCCATACCCGTTTGGGCGCGGATAAAGAACCCCAACCTAAGGTTGAGAACCTCTGCCTGGATTGCGGTGGAAGAAATAAAAAAGAAGTTGATGAACTCGGTGTCACTATCGGTTCAGTAGTGACCTATGAAGAAGGATTTGACGAACTGGCCTATGGGTACCTGATCGGAAGGGCCATGGACAACCGAATTGGCGGTTTCATGATCGCTGAAGTAGCCCGCCTGTTGAAAGAAAATAACAAGAAACTTTCTTATGGCCTCTATATCGTCAACGCCGTTCAGGAAGAGATCGGACTTAGAGGTGCTGAAATGATGGCTCGGAGGATCAAACCCAATGTAGCCATCATTACAGACGTTACCCACGATACCACTACGCCGATGGTCAATAAAGTGATTGAAGGCGACGTAGCTTGTGGGAAAGGACCATCCCTGGCTTTTGGTCCTGCTGTTCACAACAAACTGCTGGGCCTGGTTCAGGATACCGCAGAAAAACACAATATCCCCGTACAATTAAGAACAGTAAGTCGTAGTACGGGCACTGACACAGATTCATTTGCCTATGCCAACGATGGCTGCCCTTCTGTACTGATTTCTATTCCGCTGCGCTATATGCATACCACCGTTGAAATGTTACACAGAGATGACGTTGAGAACACCATCAAGCTGATGTATGAAACGGTATTGTCTTTAACTCCAAAAACCAATCTGAGTTATTTTGAATGATGGGGTAAAAAAATACGGGGGGTATCTCCTGCCCCTGAACCACGTTCTGCTCATTGTTTTTTTTATATTGAATGGGATGAATGGTTTCCGGGAAGTCATTAAATTCCGGGAACCATTCCTCTTGTTTTTAGTGCTGCTGGGACTGGCCAAGATCACCCACGTTATATGCCGCTTTCTGATGAGGGATCATCCGAAAGCATCCATGGTTTCGTTCCTGATCTTCTTTGTTTTACTATATGCCCGCAGCATCCATTCCGGCATCAACGGATGGCTCAAACCGGCGCGCTTCAATTACAGTTATTATTTCCCTTTGCTGTTTTTAGCACTGGGTATTGTTATTTGGCGAACCAGAAAATCGTCAACCAATAACATCGATGGATTTAGAAAATATCTTGGCATCGCACTGGTCACCTTAAGTATTTATGAAGCTGGTCGTTATGGGTATGACATCGTCACGGATGACCATCTGCCCGACATGAAGTACAGTGCTGAAGCTCCTGTTACCGCATGGTCCGGAGCCAGTAAACCAAATATCTTCTTCTTTTTGTTTGACGAATACCAGGGTGAGAAAGGCTTAACGAAAATGACTGGAACGGCTGACTCCAGTTTGAGAACTTTTCTCACGGCAAATCATTTCATGGTGGCCAAAAATCCGAGTTCCGGATTCAGGTATACCTTTTATTCGATGGCTTCCCTGTTTGGAATGGCCGATCTCGAATTCCCATCCGATCGTTCATTTTTGGATGAGAAACGGATCATTATGGCGTCCAGCCTGATCAGGGAAGAGAACAAACTGGTTAACTACCTTTCAGCTAATGGTTACGATATAAAAAATCTGTCGCTGTTCGACCTGCCGGGTCACCCATCCTCTACAGACAATATCACCTATCTAACCTGGTATAGTCTCCAATACCATAAAACGTTTCCCGGATGGTTTGTCTCTGACATCCTGCACATTCTTCCATCAAACAAGATCCAGGGATTTCTAAATAGTTTTTTTTATAGAACGATGTCTCAAAATGAACATGGTTTTACCGCTACCCTTGCAGAACTCGAAAAAAAAACATCCCAACCCCGCTTTATATACGCACATTTCTTACAGCCCCGCCCTCCGGTTTTTTTAGACGCCGATGGTAAACAGAAAAACATCACCAACGCTATGCGTGAATTCAACCGTGGTGGAGAGCCATTCATCCGGTCCTATGTTGGATATCTCAAGTACACGAACCAAATGATCAGGAAGATGGTCGGGAAGATCAACCTCATTGATCCTGGTGCCGTTGTTTTGATCGCCAGTGATCATGGCCTGAGAAGTTGGGCAGGCGAGACCGAAGATGTATTTAATATTCAGTTGGCGATGAAGTTGCCCGGAGGGCAAGACAGTCTCTTCACAGACTCCACGAGCTTGTCAAATACCTTTCGTATCGTGCTTAACCATATTGCCGGTCAAAAACTGGCCATCAGGCCTGGCAGAAAGCAATTGTAAATAGATTAATTTTATAAAAATCTTCCCATGCTGATCTATGTTGACCCCGGAAGCGGTAGTTACCTTGTGCAGATGCTGATCGCAGCTATACTCGGACTCGGTTTCTATTTCCGGTCGGGCTGGAGCTATATCCGATCATTTTTTTCCAAAAAGAAAGATGAAAAGAGCTGAAAAATCATCTTTCCGTGATCCTTCCGGGCATATATTCCACCTCAACGGAAACATCTATCGCCAGATCAATTCATCTTACCAGTCAGCCTATGATCAACTCATGTCTTCCGGGCTTTATCATGAGCTTGTTGAAAGAAACTGGCTCATTACACATGAAGAAACAAACATACCCATAACAGAAGGGGTGTATAAACTCATCAAACCCAAACGAATTGATCATATCAATTATCCATATGAATGGTGTTTCTCTCAACTGAAAGAAGCTGCCTTGCTTACCCTTGGTATACAGAAAGCCGCTATTGAAAAGGGCATGATTTTGAAAGATGCGACGGGGTTCAATATTTGTTTTGTTGCGCAGCATCCTGTTTTCATAGACACCCTTTCTTTCGAAAAATATGATCAAACAAAACCTTGGGTTGCCTACCGGCAGTTCTGTGAATGTTTTCTCGCTCCCCTCCTGCTGGCACAGCATGCAGGGGCAGGAATGATTCGCATGCTGTCTTTATACCCTGATGGCATTCCACTTTCAGTCTGCAGTCAATTACTGCCCTGGACATCCACACTGAAACCACTCCCTGCACTGCATGTACACCTTCAGGGTGCCATTGGCTCAAATGGTTCCGGCAAGAATAATACAGGAAGTTTCACGAAAGAAAAAATGCTTCGCATTATTAATCACCTTGAAAAAGGGATCAGCAAAATGGATGCTGGTGAAAAGAAAACCAACTGGAGCCATTATTATGAAGAGACCATTCTGCAAGGAGATTATTTAGCACAAAAAAAGAAAGGGGTTATTGAACTCACCAGCAATATAGAATTTGATTCGGTGATTGACCTGGGCGCAAACGCCGGAGCGTTTTCCATCTTGTTTGCAGAACAGGGGAAAAGAACCCTCGCCACAGATTCAGATCATCTGGCCATTGAACACCTGTTCCAGGAATCTAAAAAACTTGATCTCCCCATCACGGCACTGGTTACCGACCTGATGAACCCAAGCCCGGACCTGGGTTGGAACAATGAGGAAAGGGCTAGTTTTTCAGCACGTCAAAAAGCCGATCTGGTGTTGGCTCTGGCGCTGGTGCATCATCTTTGCATTGGAAAGAATCTGCCTTTTGATATGCTGTTTGAAGGGCTCTCCGCTTATGGCAAATACCTGCTCATTGAGTTTGTGCCGAAGGATGACGAAAAGGTGAAGTTGTTGCTGAATCACCGCAAAGATATTTTTGACCATTATCATGAAGCCGGCTTCATCGCTGCAGCTGAAGCTTACTATTCCTTCCTGGGGGTCATGGAGATTGGGAACATGGGAAGAAAATTATTTCTCATGAAGAACAAGTTGATACCCTGATGCTTATTTTTGACGCATGAGAGCAATCCGAAATAATTGGACCATTGAAGAGATCAATGACATTTATAACAAGCCCCTGCTGGAACTCATCTACTCAGCGGCTACCATCCATCGTGACCACCAGGACACAGGCGAGGTGCAGGTATGTACCCTTCTTTCTGTGAAGACCGGCGGATGTTCGGAAGACTGCGCCTATTGCCCACAGGCAGCGAGATACCACACTGATATTACCGTTCAGGCACTGATGCAAACAGATGCGGTTTTGGATTATGCAAAAAAAGCGAAAGCGGCAGGCTCTACCAGGTTCTGCATGGGAGCAGCGTGGCGTGAGGTTCGTGACAACCGGGATTTCGATCGGGTCATCGAATTTGTACAAGAGGTCAATAAACTGGGAATGGAAGTCTGCTGTACCTTGGGTATGCTGAACGAAAACCAGGCCCAGCGGCTGGCTGATGCAGGATTATACGCCTATAATCACAACCTGGATACCTCAAAAGAATATTACGGAGAGATCATCTCCACCCGTACCTACGATGATCGGTTGGAAACCATAGAGCATGTCAGGAAAGCCGGCGTTTCTGTTTGTTGTGGCGGCATTATCGGACTCGGTGAACAACACGAGGATCGCATCAACATGTTGCACACCCTCGCCACCATGCCGGAACATCCTGAATCCGTTCCGGTCAATGCCCTCGTCAGGGTCAAAGGAACGCCTCTTGAAAACCATGATAAAGTAGATATCTGGGATATGGTAAGAATGATCGCTACTGCCCGGATCCTGATGCCTCGGGCGATGGTGAGGCTAAGCGCCGGCAGAACAGAAATGAGTATCGCAGAACAGGCTCTTTGCTTTATGGCAGGGGCAAACTCCATATTTGCGGGCGATAAACTACTCACTACTCCCAACCCAAGCTTTGATGAAGACAATGCGATGTTTCAACTGCTGGGCCTAAAACCAAGGGCTGCTTTTAAGGACTAGTCTTTTCACTCTTTCTTATAACTGCAGGTTTACTCCAAACTGATTATAACCCGTGTTGGACTGGTATTGGCTTCTCGCATACCTGAACTGCATTTTTTTCAGGGTTACCCCTACTCCGAAGGATATTCCGGTAAGGCCATTGGTGGTATTATTAAGGGACAGTTCTGCCCTTCGAAGTACATTGTAAGCCACCGTGAAATCCAACTTGTCGCCTGCATAGATTTGGGTTGCAAATACAAAATGGCGGAACAAATTATTCATAAACCCATCTTTCGCGTTTCCTGATTGTTCCCCGTTATTAAACAACGTGTCGTTATACACCAGGTCAAACTGATGCAGGCGGTGTGCAGTGACTGAAAATTGAAAAGGGGTATTGATCAACCGTTTCGTGACACCTACCTGCAAGTCAAAGGGCATGTCCTCTCCCGCACCACCATAAGTCTTGATCTGCGTCCCCATATTCCTCGCGAGAAAGCTTAGTTGAAGCCCATTGCTGCTGTCAAGATAATTTAGCCCCATGTCCAATGCAACGGCATTTGATCGGTAGAGACCATAACTGGATTGAATATACTTCAGCGTTGCACCGTAGTACCAGTTCTCCAGATACTTTCTTGAAGCAGAAACCTGCACTACATAATCAGAGGGCCGGAAGCTGCCCATGATATTGCCGGCTGCGTCTGTTTGTTGTGTAGAACCGTAATGAAAATAGTTAATGCCAAACCCAAAACTGGTTTTCCAGTTAGGTTTATAATAAGCCCCCTGGGCGTGAATATTTTTTATCCCCGCATAGAACAGGTTAAAATTAGCAGCCACCTGGCTATGCATGCTTGGCCTTAATAAAGCAGGATTGTGATAGCTCATGGAAACATCTCTGGTAATCACGGATCCGTTTACGCCGCCGAGGGCAGACAACTGAGGTGCAGGCGCCAGCTTTAGAAAATTATACGCCGCATCTCCGCCCAGGGTCTGGCCGTAAAGCTGCACGTGCAGCAGGATGAGTAACATGGAGAGCAGCTGTTTCATCGCGTGTAAAGTACCAAAAATGAAAATCCCCCATGGAAATGGGGGAAATTCTTTTTAACCCTTAAAACAACCAACATGAAAATTCTTCATGAAGAAGAACTCTACTTTGATTAAACACGAAGATTGTTGATTGGGTTTAAACTTCCGAATTATATGACACAAGTTGTTATAACTAAAAGCTATACAAGGGCCAGGTCAAGCACTTGCTGCATGTTCTTCACATAATGAAACTTCAGACCCTTGATAAAATCCGAATTGATCTCCTGCACATCTTTCTCATTTTGCCAGCAGAGAATCAGTTCTTTAAGCCCAGCCCGTTTAGCCGCCAATACTTTTTCCTTGATACCCCCCACCGGCAACACCAGTCCTCTTAGGGTGATCTCTCCGGTCATCCCCAAATAAGGCTTCACTTTTCTGCCGGTAAATGCAGAAGCCAGCGCGGTAAGCATGGTCACTCCTGCACTGGGTCCGTCCTTCGGAGTTGCCCCTTCAGGAACGTGAATATGAACATCCTTTTTGCGAAAACTCTCCGGATCAAGGCCGTATTTTTTTGCATTGGCATTAAGATAAGTCAGTGCCGTGCTGGCACTTTCCTTCATCACATTACCCAGGTTCCCCGTTAATTTCAAGTCGCCTTTCCCTTCACTTAAAATGCTTTCGATGAACAGGATATCACCACCCACATAGGTCCAGGCAAGGCCTACCGCAATTCCAGGAATTGGCGTATTCTTGTAGATCTCATTGCTATAGCGGGGTTTTCCGAGGATTCGGTGGACATCTGCCACCCTAAGCCCCGATTTTACTTTGCCCTTGACCGCATAATCTTTTGCCATCGACCTCATAATGGAAGCGAGCTGCCGGTCAAGTTCCCTAACCCCCGATTCACGGGTATAATTTTCAATGATCTCTTCAATCACCTTATCGTTCAGGTTCAGGTTAACCGTCTTCAGGCCATGCGCTTCTTTCTGCTTTGGAATCAGGTGTCGCTTCGCGATCTCTGTTTTCTCCTTCATGGCATAGCCATTCAACTCAATGATCTCCATCCTGTCCCGAAGGGCGGGCTGGATGGCATTAATGTCATTTGCCGTAGCTATAAACAACACCTTGCTCAGATCATATTCCATCTCCAGGTAGTTATCATAAAAGCTATTATTCTGTTCGGGGTCCAATACTTCCAGCAAGGCAGACGAAGGGTCGCCACGAAAATCCTTGCCAACTTTATCCACTTCGTCAAGGATCATGACAGGGTTGGATGACTTAACCTTTCGGATAGATTGTATCACCCTGCCCGCCATCGCACCAATATATGTTTTGCGGTGACCGCGGATCTCACTTTCATCGTGCAAGCCACCTAAACTCAACCGAACATATTTTCTGCCAATGGCATTTGCAATGCTTTTACCAAGGGATGTTTTACCAATACCGGGAGGACCAACAAAACAAAGGATCGGAGATTTCATATCCCCTTTCAACTTTAACACAGCGAGGTATTCCAGTATCCTTTCCTTGATCTTGTTCATCCCATAATGATCTGCATCCAATACTTTCTTCGCACGCCTCAAGTCATAATTATCTTTCGTGATCTCATCCCATGGCAGGTCAAGCATCAGGTCAACATGGTTATACACGATAGAATAATCAGGAGTACTGGGATGCATTCTTTCGAGCTTTTCAATTTCTTTTTGAAAAAGATCCTTTGCAGCCTGTGACCATTTTTTGGCCTCCCCTTTTTTGATCATATCCTGCAACTCCCTATCGTTCGAATCACCTCCGAGTTCTTCTTTAATGCTTTTAAGTTGCTGCTGTAAGAAATATTCACGCTGCTGTTTGTCCAGCTCCGTTTTTGTTTTTGTGGTAACCTTGTTTTTTAATTCCGCAAACTGCAATTCGCGTTGCAGCAGGTGCATGAGTTTTTCTGACCTTGTTTTAAGATCATCGATCTCAAGCAGGGTCTGCTTTTCTTTCACTTCACTATTCAGGTTTGAACTGATGAAGTGGATCAGGAAAGATGCATTCTCAATATTTTTTAAAATGATGGCGGCTTCTGAGGGAATATTAGGCGACAGGTGGATGATCTGTGCGGCAAGATCTTTCAGGGATGAAACCGTAGCATCAAAATGTTCATCATTCACAATATTATCTTCTGTAAGTAGTTCGATTTTTGCACGGAAATAAGGGTCGTCAGACAATACTGATTTCATCCTAAATCTTTTCCGACCCTGGATGATCACTGTGGTTCCACCATCCGGCATCTTGATGAGCTTAATGATCTTCGCCACTGTTCCTACATCAACAAGATCAGAGATCTGGGGCTCTTCTACCGTACTGTCTTTTTGTGCCAGCACGCCTACCATTTTGTCAGTTTTGTAAGCCTCGTTAACTGCTTTGATAGACTTATCACGACCAACGGTAATAGGGATCACAACGCCTGGAAAAAGCACTGTATTTCTTAGTGGAAGTATTGGTAATTCCTCGGGAAGATCAGTATCGTCGACGTTCTCGCCATCTGTTTCATTCAATGGGATGATTGGCATGAAATCCATCTCCTCGTCGGGCAGGGCCCAGGTATTTAGTTTAGCCATAATAAAAGATAAGGCGACAACCTGACATAACAGGTCGCCGCCCGCTGATTTCTTATGCTAAGTCAAGAAAGATGCCAAACGGGGGGAAGGATTGGCGGATTGACGAATTGGCTGATTAGCTAATTGGTAGGAACTCAGACCTGAAAAATTAGTCAATGAGCTAATTAGCCAATTAGCTAATTAAAACATCATGGCAACCCCTACCTGCCCGCCCCGGCTCTTCCACTTATCCTGATTATCGATATTATTCAGGTTGGTCAGGCCCAGGCCATAACGCCCGTAAACCCGGAAACTCAGGATATTCAACTGAACGCCACCCAATAGGGATACGTTACCCGATTTAAATGCTTCTGCCCCGTCCTGCAAAAGCGTTTTATCTTTTGACATCAGGATACTGAAACTCGGACCTGCCTGGAAGGTGATAAAGGGCGAAGGACGCCAGCTTAACAAAACTGGTATAGAGAGATAATTCAACTTTACATCTTTAAGTGTTCCCGGATTTACAGACTTATACAAAGTGTCGAAGCTGTAACCTGTCTGGGTGTTCGACTGATTAAACAGCACTTCCGGCTGTATGCCCCAGTTCTTGCTCCACATTAATTCTGCAACACCCCCGAGGTGATAACCCCAGTTGAATTGATCTTTAAAGGATACCCCGTCAATTTTATACACTGTGGCGCCACCTTTTACGCCGATATGTATCCCCTGGGCCGAAGCAGTGACCGACATAAACAAACATGCGGTAATTACAGCGATGATTCTGATTTTCATATAGTCGTATTTTATTGGGATTTGACTGTAAAACAAGACAAATAATAAATCACGCATTGTTAAATACGTTGCAATTATTTGTTAAATGAAAATCTCATATGAGTTCTATGACAGTGATTTCGGGGAGTATGCCTACCCGTCCCGGGTAACCGATAAATCCGAATCCACGGTTGACATATAGCTTCTGTTGGCCTTCTTCATACAAACCTGCCCACTGTTTATAAACGTATTGTACCGGACTCCATTTAAGCCAGGGAATCTCGACACCGAACTGCATGCCATGGGTATGACCACTAAGTGTAAGATGAATGTCCTTATAGTTTCTAACTTCTGCATCCCAGTGGCTGGGATCATGACTCATGAGTATCTTGAACGGAATATCCTGGCTTCCCTGATAAGCTTGCGGCAAACTTCCGTACCTGGTAAAATTTGATTTTGCACTCCAGTTCTCAATGCCCAACAGTGCGATCTGTTGTCCGTTTTTTTCCATCACCACGTGCTCATTCATCAAAAGTCTCCATCCCATTTCTGAATGGATCTTTTTTAATGATTCAAGATTTTCTTTCTTGGCTTCAGGGCTCGGCCATTTTGCATAATCGCCATAGTCGTGATTACCCAGTGTACTATACACACCCATCGGCGCTTTCAATTTGGAAAAAATATCTTTGAACTCATGCATCTCTTCCGCCCTGTCGTTCACCAGGTCTCCTGTAAATAAAATAAGATCAGGTTTCTTATCGAGTATTAATTCAATCCCTTTTTCAACGGCTTTTTTGTCCGTAAAACTCCCAGAATGAATATCCGAAATATGAACGATCCGAAGCCCTTTGAAGGCTTCCGGAAGCGCATTGAAGGTCATCGGAATTTCCTGTAGTTTATAGCGGTACTTGTTTCCGAAGCCCCACAACAAGGTCCCAAATAATGACGAGCCCAGGCCAAGTCCCAACCAACTCATAAAGGTTGACCTGTTGATGGTGCCCGAAGAGAATTCTTCGTTCTGTATAAAACTGTAATACAACTTTCCCCCACCCCAATGCAGCAGCCTGCGCAAATCGTCGATCAGGAATACTGTGGAGGCAATGAATTTCGCAATAAAAATGCCGATCAATGTGGCAAATACATAGACCCGCAATAGTTTGGGCCACTGCTCCATGTTCAAAAGGCTACCAAACATGAATATGGTTACTGATATCAGGGTGATGACCCAATAGATGGAATAGATGAGCAACCTGGTTTTTGGAGACGCGGACTGAGAAACCAGCTTAACGGCCTGGAATACATACAAATCGATCAGTAGCATGATCAATATGAAAATGCCAGATCCAAGAACTCTGCTCATAATGAAAATTAGAAGGCAATAAATTGATCCACCTGCTTCTCCATCGCCTCAACTGTTGCCGTGTCTTCGATCAAATTTGCCCCGTTCAGCAATTTGTCAACCATCGAGATCGGGAGTTTATTAGGGTGAACTGCTACATGAAGATAGCTCAGGGAACCGGAAAGATGGTCCATCCCCCTTAGATTGCCCGCCCTTCCAGTGGAAATTCCGGTCAAAAGGGCTTTTTTGCCAGGCCAGACCTTTTTATAGTCCGACAGGTCGATCATCGTTTTTAAGGAGCCCGGAAAACTGCCATTATACTCCGGAAGTACAAAAATGAACTTGTCGGTAGGAATCAGGACGTCGTGCTCCAGTTGACTCAACCATTCGGATTTCTGGTTCAGATCAATCCCTTCCAAACTTACGAGGCTGGCCTCTATACCCCTGTTCCTGAGTATGTCCTTATATTGTTGGGCAACTTTGAGGGTTCTGCTCCCGTGGCGATTGGTACCTGAAATGATTGTATAGTTCATGTTAGTCACTGGTTATAACACCCAATGTTGATATATTGTTCCCCAAAATGGTGCCGAACGATTAAATTTGCCATTCTGACAAAATCCGGGTTTTCATGCAATTCACTTATTATGGACATGCTTGCTTCACAGTGGAGGTAAACGGGAAAAAACTTCTTTTTGACCCTTTTATCACCCCCAATGAACTGGCCGGTTCCGTTGACATCAATGCTATAGAGGCTGACTATATCCTGGTTAGCCACGGTCATGCTGACCATATAGCAGATTGCGTGGCTTTGGCAAGAAGCACCGGTGCCTTGGTCATCACGAACTGGGAGATCTATGACTGGCTTGTAAAACAAGGTGTTTCCAATATCCACCCTATGAATACCGGTGGAACCAGGGAATTTGATTTCGGTAAACTTAAATGCGTAGTTGCCCAGCATTCTTCCAGCTTGCCAGATGGCAGTTATGGTGGCAATCCAATGGGATTTGTGATCAAATCGTCAGAAGGCAATTTCTACTACAGTGGGGACACTGCCCTGACCATGGATATGCAACTGGTGCCCAGGTTCACGCCCCTGGATTTTGCCATTTTACCCATTGGTGATAATTTCACTATGGGCTATGAAGATGCTATCCGCGCGGCCCATATGGTCAGTTCACAACAAATCATCGGCGTTCATTACGATACGTTCGGTTTTATCAAGATCGACAAAAAGAAGGCAACAGAAGAGTTTTCAAAAAATGGACTGAGTTTGCATTTACCCGCAATTGGATCCACAATAACCATATAACCAAGAAAAAAGCATGGTCCGTACGATAGGTATAGCAAATCAGAAAGGAGGTGTTGGAAAAACAACTACCGCGATCAATTTGGCGGCCAGCCTGGCTGTGCTGGAATTCAAGACGCTGCTGGTAGATGCTGATCCGCAGGCGAACAGTACTACGGGGGTTGGGTTCGACCTGCACAACGTGCAACAGAGCCTGTACGATTGCATGGTAAATCAGCTGCCGGCAAAAGATGTGGTGTTGAAAACAGAGATACCCTATCTTTTTCTGCTTCCGTCTCATATCGACCTTGTAGGTGCTGAAATCGAAATGATCAACTATCCCCAACGGGAAACGGTACTGAAGAATATTCTGGCCGAAATAAAAGATGATTATGATTTTATCGTCATCGACTGCTCCCCTTCACTTGGTCTGATCACCGTTAATGCACTTGTTGCAGCAGACAGTGTAGTAGTACCAGTGCAGGCAGAATTTTTCGCACTTGAGGGGCTTGGAAAACTATTGAATACCATTAAGATCGTTCAAACCCGTCTCAACACGGAACTAGAGATCGAAGGAATATTAATGACGATGTATGATGGGCGGCTGAGGCTTTGCAACCAGGTAGTGAATGAAGTTCGCAGGCATTTTGAGGAACTGGTATTCAGCACCATTATTCATCGAAATACAAGGCTTAGCGAAGCCCCAAGTGTAGGTAAACCAGCGATCTTGTATGATGCTGAAAGTAAAGGGGCCATCAATTACCTGAATCTGGCCAAAGAAATCCTGCAAAAGAATAACATGACCAGGATCAGCCAGGAAGAAAGAATGTTAACATAACCACATGAGCAATCCGAACAACAGAAAAGAGGCATTGGGAAAAGGAATCAGATCATTGCTTCAAAGCATTGATGCCGACCTTAAAACAACAACGGGTTCATTGAAGCAGGAAGTGGTAGACAAAACCACTTCTGTTAATCTTATACCGATAGGCCAGATCGAAGTAAATCCAAGACAACCCCGTCAGGATTTCGACGAGACGGCATTGCAGGAACTGGCATCATCCATTAAAATGCACGGCATCATCCAACCGTTGACCGTGTCGATCATTGGCCCGAATCGTTTCAGGCTTATCGCTGGCGAAAGAAGGTTGAGGGCATCAAAAATTGCAGGCCTTAAAGAACTGCCCGTATTCGTTCGTGAAGTGAATGACCAGGAACTGCTTGAACTCGCGCTATTGGAAAACCTGCAACGACAGGACCTCAACGCGATAGAGATCGGCATCAGTTACAGAAGGTTGATGGAAGAATGCTCGCTCACCCAGGAACAGGTGGCAGAACGGATGGGCAAGGAAAGATCAACCGTGACAAATTATATGAGGTTGCTAAAACTGCCGCCAGATATTGTGGTAGCCGTTCGTAACGGAAGCCTCAGTATGGGTCATGCCCGCGCGCTGATCAATGTGGATTCGGTAGACAAACAACTTTTTGTGTTTCATAAGATCGTAGATGACGGACTTTCTGTGAGACAAACAGAGAACCTCGTCCGCACCATGTACAAACAAGGCACTCCTGTTAAAAAAACAACAAAAACCGCGCTAGCCCCCGCATTCAGGAAGATCGAGGATAACTTAGCATCGCATTTTAATACCCGTGTAAAAATGCAGCATCACAAGAACGGGCATGGCGTGATCAACCTGGAATATTATTCTATTGAAGAACTCAATGCCATCCTTGAAAAGATGAATATCACGGTTCACTGACATGCATTTATATCGGCCACTAATATTTTTCATTACGGTTTTGCTGATGCTACTGTCGGCCTCAACACTAGGCCAGCAGCGGAAAGATACCCTTCGCAAAACGGTGGATACCTCGAAGCTGGCTTCAAAAAAAAACATGGCGGATACCGGCTCAGTGAAAAAGAAAAGGACCGAGGCTGGTAAGGCTTCCATCCGCTCCGCGGTACTCCCTGGCTGGGGTCAGATCTATAATAAGAAATATTGGAAACTTCCGATCGTATACGGTGTCCTTGCTATACCAGTGGTCACTTTTTCTTATAACAAAAAGTGGTACGACAAAACCAGGGAGGCCTACAGTATCCGGTATTACAACGACACCTCAAAGGTCTCCGATCTTCCGACAGATAGCATAGATCCTACCCTGCAGCCATTATCGACAGCGTCACTGCGTTTATACCGAAATGAATTCCGTCAGAATGTAGACTTTTCCGTACTGGCCTTCCTGGTGATCTGGGGATTGCAGGTAGCCGATGCTGCGGTTGATGCGCACTTGAAAAGCTTCAACGTGAGCGACGACCTGAGTCTTAAAATAAAACCAATGTTTGCACCGGGAAGGTCAACGGGTGTAAGCTTTGTTCTTTCCCTGCGGGACGATAAACCGAAAGCTACCTTTGTAGGATTCTAGTAATTTTTAAACTGTTCTTTTATGAATATCGCTTTGATCGGTTATGGCAAAATGGGTAAGATCATTGAACAGATCGCCTTATCCCGTGGCCATTCAATGGGATTGAAAATTGACCTTTACAACATCAATGATTTTACCGCGGACAACCTCAAAAAATCGGACGTGGCCATTGAATTCACCGGTCCGCACAGTGCTTACGAAAATGTAATGAAATGCCTGGAAGCAGGTATTCCCGTGGTATGCGGATCCACGGGCTGGCTGGACCAATATGAGAAAGTAAAAGACTACTGCCAAACGAAACAAGGGGCTTTTCTGTATGCCAGCAATTTCAGTGTTGGAGTAAATATCTTTTTTGAACTCAACCGAATCCTGGCCAACATGATGAAAGACCAGCAGGAATACGATGTAAAGATGACAGAAGTGCACCATACGCAGAAGAAGGATGCTCCAAGCGGAACGGCCATCACCCTCGCTGAACAGATCATGGCCCTGGTGGGCAGGAAATCGTCCTGGGTCAATCATGCAACCACCGCCTCCGGCGAATTGTCTATAGAAAGTATTCGGGAAGATCCTGCACCGGGGACGCATAAAGTAGTGTACATTTCGCCCATTGATGATATTGAAATTGTCCATACCGCCCATAATAGGAACGGATTTGCCACAGGGGCTGTAATGGCTGCAGAATTTGTTAAGGGAAAGAAAGGCGTTTTTTCCATGAAAGATGTGCTGAACATTGGATAATCAGGATTCTCCGCAGAATCAAAACACGAATTAGAATATTTTTATTAGTTTGTATTGTGCTCAATAAAAAAACCCAATATGCCCTTCAGGCCCTGATGTACCTTGCCGAAAACAAGGTGGTAGGTCCTGTGCTGATTTCTGAGATCGCGGAAAAAAAACGAATCCCTCTTAAATTCCTCGAAAGTATCCTCCTGCAACTCAAAAAAGAAGGCATATTAGACAGCAAGAAAGGAAAAGGCGGGGGTTATTACCTCAGTCTCCCCCCGCATAAAATCCCACTCGCACGTGTGATCCGACTGATCCATGGCCCTATCGCGATGTTGCCCTGTGTCAGCCTTTATTTCTATCAACGCTGCAAGAACTGCGACGAAAAAAACTGCGGCTTGCACGATACCATGATCCTGGTAAGGGACGCCACGCTAAAGATCCTGGAAAAGAAAACAGTGGCGGATATCGCACATATCGAACAGTTCATCCAGTAACCCGCAAGATTTTACAGCATAAATTAAGATGGCAGAAGATTTAGACATCGCTACAGGCAATAAGGAACAGAAGTATCAAACCATTATACCGCAAATCAAAGGGTTGTTGGAAGGAGAAGAAGACCTGGTCGCTAACCTGGCCAATGTTGCAGCGGCGTTGAAGGAACAGTTTAACTGGTGGTGGATCGGCTTTTACCTGGTCCGGCAGGATGAACTTGTCTTAGGACCATTCCAGGGACCGGTGGCCTGCACGCGCATCAAAAAAGGTCGGGGAGTTTGCGGAACTTCCTGGGCAAATGCCGTAACGCTTATTGTTCCCGACGTAGAGCAGTTCCCCGGGCATATCGCCTGCAGCAGTGCATCAAGGTCAGAAATTGTTGTACCACTGATCTATCATGGAAAGGTATGGGGTGTGCTGGATGCAGATTCAGAATACCTTTCGCACTACGACGAGACCGATCAAAAATACCTCGAAGAAATTGTAAACCTGCTTAACCCAGCTTCAATTGTCGTTTAGTGTTAACCGTTAGTCGGCCAACAGTTCCCGGATGGTTGACTCAAATTCAATTTTAAACGCCTCATGGTAGGCGCCTGAACCGGGTCCCGCAAAACCCGGATGTACTTTTTTTACTTTCCCGTCTTTGCCAATAAAAATGGTGGTTGGAAATACTTTTATGGGTGTGAGTTGGGGCAGGGTTTTTTCACTGCGCAAACTGTCGTTCGTAATCGTCCCGGTGTTCAGGATGGGATAATCCACACTGTGTCGTTGCTGAAATTTACGAAGGGATTTCTCCGCTTTCCTGAAGTCTTTCGTATACTCATAAGCCAACCCGAGCACCTCTACCCCTCTTTGTTTGTTCTTCTTATACCAATTGCTTAGAAAAGCAGTTTCATCCATGCAGTTAGAACACCAGGACCCCATCAGCTGGATCACCACAACTTTATTCTGAAATCTTTCATCCGTTATGGAAACCATATTGGAATCCAAATCCGGAAACCTGAAATTCAGTCGTTCTTCACCATCTTTCAAATACATCATAGCCGCATCAGATAACAGCTTTGCATTTGGGTCTTTGACGGCCGTCCAGGGTTCTTTATATCTGATCCCTGAGCAGAATAAGCCGAGGTCTAATTTTCCCGGCCCCGTGATTTTAGCCCCCAAATAATAAGCATTACCACCGTCAAAACTGGAAAGCATCAGGGAATCCCCGGTAACGATCCCTTCGAGAAAACGATAGTCACCTGAAGGATTTAAAAATGTACCTGTCAATTTATTTTTATCCTGCTTGAAGTCCGCCACAGCCTTTCGTTTTGTACCGTTTGGCCTCGTAAATTCAACTGCATATCGCCCTGTGATATTGTAAGCTGCATTTCCTTTTATCGGCTTAAACCTCCAGCTGTTGCCAGGTGTTGCCGTCATGGGCATGATGACATCTGCTGCTGTTGTACCCTTATACCAGAAGCCCCGCATTGTTTTGTCATCGCTAACGCTCAGGGATAAACGGGAATCGAAAAAAGGCATATCTACTAAAACAGAATCCCGGTATTGGCGTATACTATCCACCCGAAGTTTTTCAGCAGCATTGGTAATGATCCAGACAGGTGCATTTTTTTCCTTTTTCACCATCATGTTAAACACGATCGGTATGCCATCTTCCCTTAACAGCTCAACCCTGTACGGCATCTGGGCCTGGGCCAAAGAAACTAATGAAAAGACGATCAGCAAACTTCTTAGCATCCGGCAAAGCTACTATTAAAGGTTGTCAAACATGTCCGCGGTCATTTTCTCGAGGTCAAACTCGGGCTTCCAGCCCCAGTCAGTAGCAGCTACACTGGCATCAATGCTCTGTGGCCAACTGTCTGCAATGGCCTGGCGATAGTCCGGCTTATACTCCATATCAAATTCCGGAATATGCTTTTTAATGCATGCTGCAATCTCTTTGGGGGAGAAACTCATGCCACTGATATTATAAGAAGTTCGAATGCTGATCCGGTCTGCCGGAGCCTCCATCAATTCAATGGTTGCCCTGATCGCATCGGGCATATACATCATGGGCAGGTAGGTATCCTCTTTAAGAAAACAGGTGTATTTTTTTTCCTCTCTGGCTTCGTGAAAGATCTCCACTGCATAGTCTGTGGTGCCGCCGCCGGGGGAAGATTTGTAACTGATGAGTCCGGGATACCTGAGGCTTCGCACGTCGAGATTGTATCTCTGATGAAAATAATTGCACCAGAACTCCCCGGCAAATTTACTGATCCCGTACACGGTGGTAGGTTCAATGACGGTCTGTTGCGGGCAATTTTTCTTAGGGCTTGTAGGTCCGAATACCGCAATACTGCTGGGCCAGTACACTTTTTTGATCTTCTCCTCGCGGGCAATGTCCAAT
>JANMHK010000055.1:0-11561 GCA_031375135.1 Sphingobacteriales bacterium
GTTGAAACGGAAGTTCCGAAGAATGCATTGGCCTGGCTTCCTTCCATGGTCCATGCAGGGCTAGCCGATAATCCAGAGGGTGATCCATAATATACAAATGCGGCCCCTTCATTTTCTTCGCCATTACTATAACGAGATGAACCTATGATGACATCGAAATATCCATCGCCGTTCACATCGCCCGCCTGCGCGATAGATTCTCCAAAATTTGTACCGCCTTTGCCCTCTGTATTCCATACGGGGCTTGCGCTCAGGCCGTTTCCGGTGCCGAGGAACAATTGTACTTTACCGTCTTTACTGACGCCGAATTCGTTTGTGAAAACACTGACCAGTACATCCGAATAACCATCTCCATTGACGTCGCCGGCTGGCGATAACGAATAACTGGAAGCACTGCCTTCAAGGGGGGATCGGCTGAATGCTAAAAATGCAGTAGCCGCGAGGGTTAGGAGGATTCCATTAAACAGGAACTTCTTTGATTGATGCATAACTCAAGCTTTTTAATTGTGGTTAAGGCTTGGCTTTGCAATAGGGGCAGGAAATAAGTTTCTGGAAATTCTAAGGATGGGAATGTAAAATACGCAGGGCTATTGATATTTCATAGCCAATTAGGGGTCAGAATCGCTATAGGAGCGGATTTGAAACAAAAAGCCACACCTAATGGTGTGGCTTCCAGAAGCTTATGTTTTGAAAAAATTACTAGCTGAATTTGAAAAATCTGCCCTTTGGATAAATGGCATTTCCTTCCAGTAATTCCTCGATCCTGAGCAATTGGTTGTATTTCGCCATACGGTCGGTACGGGAAGCGGAACCTGTTTTTATTTGACCGCAGTTCAGGGCTACAGCGAGGTCAGCGATGGTGGTGTCTTCGGTTTCACCGCTCCTGTGACTCATGATAGAGCTATACCCATTGGTCTGTGCTAATTGTACAGCGTTTATCGTTTCTGTTACGGTCCCGATTTGATTCACTTTGATCAGGATACTGTTTCCAATGCCTTCATTGATGCCTTTTTGAAGTCTTTTTACATTGGTCACAAAAAGATCATCCCCTACCAACTGGCATTTACTGCCGATGGCCGTGGTATGTTTCTTCCAGCCTTCCCAATCGTCTTCTGCCATACCGTCTTCGATGGAAACGATTGGATATTTATTCACCCAGCTGGTCCAGTAGTCGACCATTTCATCGCGGCTGATTACTTTCTTGGAGCTTTTATAGAAACTGTAGGTTCCGTCTTTTTCGTTGTACATCTCACTGGTGGCGGCATCCATGGCAATACCGATCTGTATCCCAGGTTTGTATCCTGCAGCTTCGATGGCCAATAATACGGTTTCAATGGCTTCTTCATTGCTTTGGATCTCCGGTGCGAAACCGCCTTCATCTCCCACGTTGGTGCTATAACCTTTCTTCTTCAACACTGTTTTGAGGTGGTGGAAGATTTCAACGCCCCAGCGAAGACCATCACTGAATGTATCTGCTCCAATGGGAACGATCATGAATTCCTGGAAATCTATCTTATTGTCGGCGTGTGCACCCCCATTGAGGATATTCATCAATGGAATCGGTAACACGGTGCTGTTTACCCCACCGAGGTAGCGGAATAGCGGGAGTTTGCTTTCTACTGCGGCTGCTTTTGCAACGGCCATAGATACGGCCAGTGTTGCGTTTGCGCCTAATTTGCTTTTGTTTTCCGTGCCATCGATATCGATCAGCCTGGAATCAATAAAGGCTTGTTCGTTCACGTTCAGGCCGATCAGCTGATCTGCGATCTCTTCGTTCACATTATTGACGGCCTTGAGTACACCTCTGCCCATGTACAGGGATTTGTCGTTATCACGCAGTTCAACGGCTTCGTGTTTGCCTGTTGAGGCGCCGGAGGGAACTGCTGCCCTTCCCAATACGCCATTTTCCGTGATCACGTCTACTTCAACGGTTGGATTTCCCCTGCTGTCCAGGATCTGCCTGGCATGTACATCAGTAATGTAACTCATAATGATTTTAGTTTGGTTGCGGCCTTATTGCTTTTTCGAGGTCAGGTCCCGGAATACATCTTCCAGCTTCCTGCTTTCGGATTGCAAAGAAACGATATTAAGGTTATGCTGCAAAGCCATCTCCATGAGTTGTTTGTTCAGCGCCTC
The DNA here is from genome assembly GCA_031375135.1 of Sphingobacteriales bacterium. Classification (GTDB taxonomy): domain Bacteria; phylum Bacteroidota; class Bacteroidia; order Chitinophagales; family Chitinophagaceae; genus Pollutibacter. The sequence continues at coordinate 2,137 of JANMHK010000055.1, forward strand.
CGGATCGTCCGTTCCCAGGAGCCAGGTATGGGAATCTTTTTTATCTGCTGAGCGAACGGCAGGTAGCCTTTCCAGCCATTGGGCTTCCAGGGTTTCCCGAAAACTGACGCTAAGGTGTTTTTCAGTATTGAGGTTACTCAGGTTTGATAATTGGTCGTCGGCCACTAATTCTCCTTTATTGATGATAATGACCCGACTGCAAAGGGCTTCCACTTCCTGTAGGATATGGGATGAGAAGAGGATGGTTTTGTTTTTTCCGAGTTTGCGGATCACGTCACGAATCTCGATGATCTGGTTAGGATCCAGACCGGAAGTTGGTTCATCGAGGATCAATACCTCGGGGTCATGAATGAGTGCAGCGGCGAGCCCCACTCGCTGTTTATAGCCTTTAGACAATTGCCCGATCTTCTTATGTTTTTCCGGACCGAGGCCGGTTAGCAGGATCACATCCTCGATTGCCGTCTTCACGTCCTTTACCTGATGAACACCCGCAATAAACTCGAGGTACTCTCGCACGTACATATCAAAATACAGCGGATTGGCTTCTGGCAGGTAGCCGATCTTCTTCTTGCTTTCGTTTGGTGAATCTTTGATTCTGATGCCCGCTACTTCGATTTCTCCGGCATCGGGTGTGAGGTAACCCGTGATCATTTTCATGGTCGTGGATTTACCGGCACCATTTGGACCGAGAAATCCAACGATCTCCCCTTGCTCAATGGCAAATGAAATATCGTTGACCGCTTTTTGTTCGCCGTAAAGTTTTTTTAAACCGCTGACTTTGATAGACATGCTTCAAAGATAGGCTCCTTTCAGGAATTGGCGGATTGACTAATTAGCTAATTGACTAATTCTTCCCGGATAAAGCACTCAATGAACAAACAGATTTTGACCTGAAAAATTAGCTAATCAGCCAATTAGCCAATGAGCTAATTATTCTTTAATCTCCACCTCCGTGCCTACAGTGAGCATATCATAGATCTCGAAGATGTCGCTGTATTTAACAGAGATACAGCCATTTGTCCAGTTCAGGTATTTGTCAACGGCAAATTCTTCATAAGGCCTGGTACCATGGATACCAATGCCTCCGCCGATGCTGGCTGATTTCGGAATCGCACCTGCCGATTTCCTGGACCTGAATTTTCTGATGCTTTCTTCGTTGGGGTAATCGAGCAAAATAAATTTGCCCCATTGGTCATGTCCTTTTTTAAGAACGATCTTGAAATGCCCGTTTGGAGTCAGTCTGTCGCCTTCCATTTTCTTGTCAGACTGGTTGTTGCTGCCAAATACAACGGGGTAACTGGCGAGCCAACCTTCTGAATCATAAACTTGCATCACGTATTCCGACTTGTCAATCACCACTTTGTAAAGTGTGGCGGGTTTTGGATGAAAGAAGAATGCGAAAATGAGCAAAAGCATAGGAATAGGGTTTGACTATCTTACTTCAAAGCTCATGCCTTTTTTCAAATTATCAATCGGGAAAACAGTTAATGTAGGAATAAAGTTTCCTAGTGGGAGATGACAGGATCGAGCTTTTTTGCCAGGTCGATCATGTCTTTCAACTCCTCGGCCGATGGTACCCTGCCACTTAACCCGAATTTATCATTGGTTTCCACCATCTTAACATGAAGGTTCTCCGCATTACGGGTCGCAAATTCTTTCACGGAATCAACGCCTGCTGCTTCGAGAAGTTCAGCGAACTGAGCAGCGACTCCTTTGACCCGGAAAAGATCGGCATGGTTCACCCAGGTGAGGATCAACGATTCAGGAATTCCAGTTTTTTCAGCGATGCTCATTCGTCCTTTTTTCGTTGCGCCACTCGCAAGCAGATCCGAGGTGGTATAAATTTCGATCGTTCCAAGTTTTTCCGCATATGTAGGTCCTATGCCTTCGATGTCTACTACTTTGTAACTCATGTCTTTAATTTTAAAATGGACATCAAGCTAGAACAAATTCGGGAATTTTGGAAAGTGATTTGTGTCATAAAATCAATTGGCTGATTTACTCATTGACTGATTGGCTAATTGCTGTATTGCGTCATCTCGTCAAATCGCGGGCCCTTAATTACTCATTGGCTGATTTACTCATTGACTGATTGGCTAATTGCTGTATTGCATCATCTCGTCAAATCATGGGACCTAAATGAGCCAATTAGCCAATCAGCTAATTAGCCAATTGTCCTACCACGTACTCAGCCTGATGCCGGCCGTATAGGGATACTGTTCCACGCCATATTTATGCAATGGAGTGGCGGCATAGGAGCCATATAATTTCACCGGGCCTAAACCCAATTCTGCAACATAGGCGATCTTCCAGGGTTCGAGATTAAAATTGGTTTTATTTTTCTGTTTGCCCCTTTCTGAACTCTCCTGTTTCTGTCTTGAATTGTAGAGTGCTCCAGCGCTTACGCCGAAACTGATCTGCAATCCCTGCCGGGTTTTAGGCATGGGATTGATATTCACCATCAAGGGCACGGTGATATAATCAGCGGCCAACTTATTCTTTGAAAAGTTTACGTTGTCACGGATCACATAGGGATTGGCGCCATCCACATAGCTGATGGGCGTTTTGTAGTAATAATTATTGGTCTCAATCCCTAATCCATACTTAAGGTTCACAACATGTTTGTATACGTTCATGCGTTGCATGAAGAACCAAAGGTTGAAATTCGAGATCCGGAATCCTTTGATCGAAAAGTCTCCGCTGTTTAAAGGCCGGCCATTTGGATTTTGCAGGAAGGCCTGTGCTTCGGAACTGGAATAATTGGTTTGATCATCAAATGCCGAGTATCCCAGGTCAACGATCAGCCAATTGGTGCTGATATTGCTTTTCTTATAAGGTTTGGGTTTGTATTCGCCCGATTTCTCTTTGTGGGATTCATACTGATCCCCTCCTTTTTTGATGATGATAATGGTTCCAACACGGATAGTGTCACTTTCCCTTGTTTGTGGTTTTGTTGTGTCTTGCTGGGCAAATCCTGCCTGGTAACATGCTCCTAGGAGCATGATCATTATTGCTTTTTTCATATATCCTGTTTTTAAATCTTATCGTTAGCGGGGTAATCCTATTTCAAAATTTGCAACCTTCACCATGGGCTTGTCAATATCCGGGTTGGTGACTTTATTATAAAAACGATTTGCTTTTCTTACAATACCCCTCAGGCCTTTCCGTTGTTTACCGTCTTCGCCGGTAAGATCTGATTGAACCTCATCTTCGCGATCTCCGTTCAGTGCCTCTGAGGCATAATTTGTTTTTACGTTTGCAGCTACTGCAGTCCTGGCTAAGTCACTCTGTGTTGTAGCATATCCATCTGCCACTTTATCAATGATCTCTACCGGTTTGTTATTTGCGTTCGCCTTATCAACGGCTGCATATTGTTCAGTTGACTGGAACTGCGTATTGGAATTAAGCCTCGAAGGATTTTCTTTTTGCACCCTCACCAAATTATTGGTTCTGTCTTCAGATTTAACATTAGCCTTCGCTTGTGCTACAGGGTTAGTTATATTTTTCTTTATGATTAATGTATTCGCAGGCTCAGTTGTTTTATCATTGGTCGCAACTTGATCTGACCCGCTACCTGCATTCTTATCTTCGGTTGCACTCAGCTGACCAGGAGCAGGGTTTGTGTTCAATGCTATTGATTCTGCTCCACCATCTGCTTCGCTGTTAGCCCTTGCATTGACCGTTTTACCAGTATCTTTTTTGTCCTTAACCTGTGCTATGGCTGGTCCACCTGAAATCTTTGTTTCTTCGTTCTGGCTATTGATCCAGAGAAGGCCTGCAGTGACCAATACTGCGGCTGCTGCGGCCATGCGATACCATTTGATGCTGATCAATGCAGCAGGCTTTTTTTCTGTGCGATAAAGCGTGTTCTTATCTGGAAATACGATCGTCTCTTCAGGAAGTTTTACTTTTTTCAGCCAGTCGAAATTCTTTACTGCTTCATCATGGTTCGCATGATAACTGGCTAAGGCGGCAACCCCTCTTTCGTCGAGTTCGTTGTCCAGTAAAAGCACCTGGAGCTCTTCCACATTATCTTGATTGATCAGGCCGGTTTCTTCGGAGCGATACAGCTGCTGCTTGTCATTCATCTCAACATCTTCCAGATCCAGCTTTGTATCCAGGAACATTTGCAGTTCCATTGTTAAGTCGGGGTGTTCAGCAACATAAGCCTCCACTTCCTCCTGCTCTGCCTGGGTCAACTCATTGTCGACATACAGCAGGAAGTACTCCTCGTAATTGTCTTTATTGATGGGTTGACGTTTCATGATCAGATGACATTTTCAGGTTTGACTAAAAAATTCTTCAATTGTACTCTTGCGCGGTGGAGGTAAACCTTCACCTGGCTTTCACTCAGCCCCATGATCTTACCTATTTCTTCGTAACTATAGCCTTCATAATCTTTCAACATGACCAGCGACCTATGGGTTTCATTGAGCCGGTTCAGGGCTTCGTTCAGTACTTTCTTCAGGTTATTCTGCTGCTGGTCCACCACCTTGTCCTGTTCGTTGAATTCTTCCTTCAGGCTGATCCGCTTCGCCTTCCTTAAGTGATCGATCATCTGATTGTGGGCCACCATGAATAAGTACGACTTTGCCGTGGCTGCCTCAACATTTTCCCTGCTTCTCCACATCTTCTCAAAGGCTGATTGTACCACATCCCGCGCATCCTCTTCATGCCTGAGGTTTTTCAGGATGAACCGGTACACATTGTCGGCGTACCGCGTAACACAATCATTATAATCTCTTTCGGTCATTGTTCTGGTGTAAAATTACTCTTCTGTCGTGTCTTATGTAAGTATTACGGCCTATCTGGGGAAAAGTTACAGTCGACGCAAAAAATAGTGGAAATTTATTGTCGGCGGGCTATTCTTGCTGAAATACGAGCTGAGATTTCAAGTCAAAAGGAGCCCGAGCTCCTCATTGCCCGGGCCTATCGCCTGTTCCGGGCACAAAAAAACCGGCTTTAACCGGCTCTAAAATCATTCATCACATTCCCCACATTCATTCCCCACATTCAATACATTCCCCACATTCATCACATTCTAATGAGGTGTCTGGTCAGGCTCTCCCAGATAGGGGGAGTGGCCGAGCGGATGATCTTCTCATTCTTATCAGAAGTCCTTTCTTTGCAAATGGTCTCGGTTTTTGAAGCCAAGCTCTTTTTTGCACCATACATACCTGCCAATGTCATGACCAATGCCAACGCTATTATCCAACCCGTTCTAGTTCTCATTTCTGATGTGTTTGATGTATATGACGAAGATATTTTGGAAATGTTACACCAAAGGTTAATTAATATTAAAAATAGTTAGGAAATTTACCGGCTTCTCTAAATTGATCATTATGAACGAAGAATTGGTACAACGGCTGGCTGTTGAGTTAGACGAGATCAAACAGAACGGACTATTTAAGGTTGAACGGGTGATTGAAAGTCCACAGGGTGCTGTAATCAGGGTGGGCAGTAAACAGGTGATCAACCTTTGCGCTAATAATTATCTCGGTCTGAGTTCCCACCCAAAAGTGATCTCAGCTGCAAAAAAATACATCGACCACCGGGGCTATGGCCTCAGCAGTGTCCGGTTTATCTGCGGTACGCAGGACATTCATAAGGAACTCGAACAGAAGATCTCCAAGTTCCTGGGAACCGAAGACACTATCCTTTATGCAGCCGCTTTTGACGCAAACGGCGGCCTATTCGAACCCTTATTCAACGATCAGGATGCCATCATCTCAGATGAGTTAAACCACGCTTCAATCATAGACGGAGTGCGGCTTTGCAAGGCTCAGCGGTTCCGCTATCTGCATAACAATATGGAAGATTTGGAACTCAAACTCCAGGAAGCTGCCGGTGCCCGAAACAGGGTGATCGTAACAGATGGTTCGTTCAGCATGGATGGCACCATTGCCCAGCTGGATAAAATTTGCCAGCTGGCCGATAAATACAATGCAGCGGTCATGATCGATGAATGTCATTCTTCCGGATTTCTTGGTAAAACCGGTCGTGGTACCCACGAATATCGCGGCGTGCTGGGCAGAATTGATATCATCACGGGAACTTTAGGCAAAGCGCTGGGTGGGGCCTCAGGCGGATTTACCAGCGGAAGGAATGAAGTGATTGAAATGCTCAGGCAAAGAAGCCGGCCATACCTGTTCTCTAATACCCTCGCTCCAAGTATCGTTGGAGCCTCCATTGCTGTACTCGATATGCTTAGCGAAACCACCGAACTCCGGGATAAACTGGAGACCAATACAAAATATTTCAGGCAAAAAATGACGGCTGCCGGGTTTGATATTAAACCAGGTGACCATCCGATTGTTCCTATCATGCTATACGACGCCGGTCTGGCCCAAAAAATGGCCGCCAGGCTGTTGGAAGAAGGAATTTATGTAGTTGGATTTTTCTTCCCGGTTGTGCCTAAGGATAAGGCAAGGATCCGGGTACAGTTAAGTGCGGCACATGATATTTCACACCTGGATAAGGCCATCACGGCATTTATCAAGGTAGGCTTGGAACTGGGCGTTTTAAAACCCGTAAATGCATGATCAGACTAATTTCAGTATTCAGTTTTCTAGTTCTATTTTTCTCTTCCTGTACCGTCAACAATGTCAATGAAGACAAAAGCTTGAAGAAGTATTTCGATGAATACCTCGTGGACGGCACTTTCGCCCTGTACGATAACAGCAGGGGCAAACACACGATCTATAACCTCAAGCGGGACACAGTTGCCTATACTCCTGCATCTACTTTCAAGATCGTTAATGCCCTGGTTGCTCTGCAGACTGGCCGACTGACCAGCGACAGCAGCATCATTAAATGGGATGGCGTGGTCAGGGACCGGCCGGAATGGAATAAAGATCTTTCGTTATATGAGGCATTTCGGGTTTCTGCCGTTCCGCATTTTCAGTCTGTTGCACGGTCGATCGGCCGGGACACGATGCAGAAATGGATCGACAGCCTGCATTATGGCAACCAGAAGATGGGGCCTACCGTAGATAGTTTCTGGTTGGACAATTCGATGAAGATCACCAACGATGCCCAGGTCTGGCTGGCCAAACTCTTGTATTTCAGGCAACTCCCGTTCCGCCAAAGCGTGCAGGAACAAGTGAAGAGGATGATGATCCAGGAGAACAATACCGTTTATCAGCTTGCGTATAAAACAGGTTGGGGTAAAACACCTGAAGGGAAAGAATTGGGTTGGATCGTAGGCTGGATCGAGGAAAATAAACACGTGTATTTTTTCTCGATGAACATTGATACGCCTAACCACCAGATCAATATGAGCGAGGTCAGGAAAAAGATCCTGGTTAATATTCTTACCGGCCTTGGATTCTTTAAGGGAAAAATGTAGCAGGGGAAGCTCCGGCTCCACCTGCTATTCCATGATTTTAACCGTTTCTCTGAATAACTGCACAATATTTGATTAGCACAACCTATGTTTCGATTCGAACATAATATTTACCTGTTTGCCCTTGTGTTTGTACCTGTTATGATCGCCATGTATTTTGCTGTGGTGAAATGGAAGAAGCAAACCATTAACCGAATCGGAGATGCAAGGCTGGTTCAGCAGCTGATCGCAGGATATTCGCAGAAAAGATTTCGCTTAAAATTCATCCTGGTAATACTCGCTTTCACCCTAACCGCTTTCGGGGTTTCTAACCTCCAGTTCCCCAAACAAGTGGAGCAGATCAACCGCCAGGGGATCGACGTCATGATCGCGTTAGACGTGAGTAAGAGCATGCTCGCCAGGGATGTGCAGCCGGACAGGCTGCAACGCGCGAGATTACTGGTCACAAGGCTGATCGACCGATTGGAAAACGACCGGGTGGGGCTGGTTTTGTTTGCCGGAAGGGCCTATCTGCAAATGCCGCTTACGTCGGACCATAGCGCAGCGAAGATGTACGTCAACTCCGCATCTACCCAATCTGTTCCCACCCAGGGAACGGTGATCGCCGAAGCACTTACGATCTGCAAAAATTCGTTCGACGAGAAACAGAAGAAATATAAGGCCGTAATCCTGATTACTGATGGGGAAGACCATGATGAAAATGCCCTCGATGTGACGGAGAAGATGGCCGAAGAAGGGATTGTGATCCACACTATTGGCGTAGGCAGTACCTCAGGCTCAGAGATCATTGATCCGGATACTAAAGAAATTAAACGGGCGGAAGATGGGACTCCGGTGCTGAGTAGATTGAATGAAAAAGAATTGATGGATATCGCACAAAAAGCAAATGGCAGCTACCAGATGTTGGTGGAAACAGATGCTGTTATAGCGCGTATCCTCGGCCAGATCAGTACCATGGAAAAGCGAACCATCCAGGACAATAGCCTTGTCCAATACCGTAGTTTCTTCCAGTGGTTCCTGGCTTTAGCGGTGGTGCTACTCATTGTTGAGTTATTGGTTTCAGAAAGAAAAAAAATGGCGCTATGAAAATGCTGTTTATCCTATGTGCAGCGTTTTTTCCGGCCAGTCTGTTGATGGCCCAGAAAGAAAATAGTGTCATTATCAAGGGCAATGAAGCCTATCGGTTGAAAGAGTATGGTAAAGCTGTCGACCTGTACCGTCAGGCCCTGGATCAGTCGCCTAATAATCCGATCGCTGCGTTCAATCTTGGTAATGCCATGTTCCGAGATAGTATGCAGGACAAGGCCATGGAGCACTACGAGTCCATCGGAAAGAGTAAGGCAGAAACATCTGTGCGTGGCGATGCTTTTTATAACAAGGGCGTAGTGCTTTCCAGCCAGAAGAAATTGGGGGAAAGCATTTCGGCCTATAAGCAAGCGCTACGACTGAATCCTACAGATACCCTGGCGCGTCAGAATCTGCAAAGAGCCATCAATGAACTGAAAAAACAGGAACAACAGAATAACCAGAAGAACCAGCAGCAGAAGAAAAAGCCGGAAAAGTTAAACAAACAACAAGTGATGCAAATGCTGCAGGCGTTACAGGAACAGGAGAAAATGCTCCAGCAAAAGTTAAACAAATCCAAGGTTCCTGCCCCCGTTCAGCCGGGAAAAGACTGGTAATGGCGACCCCTTCTGTCAGGCTTTCTTATTACCTTTGCCGCCATGTACTGTAATTCAATTACTAACTATTCAAGGTTACAAACTCTAGAAGTTAAGGTAGGTGATCTGTTGTTGGGAAACGGTCATCCCATAAGGGTTCAGACCATGACAACTACGGATACTATGGACACCCTGGGCACGGTGGAACAATCCATTCGCTGTATAGAGGCCGGTGCAGAACTCGTGAGGATTACGGCACCTTCCAAAACAGAAGCTGAGAATCTAAGGGTGATCAGGGACGAACTTCGAAAAAGAGGGTATACTACACCGTTAGTTGCAGATATTCATTTTACACCAAACGCTGCGGAAATTGCAGCTCGTATTGTTGAGAAAGTGAGGGTGAACCCCGGCAATTATGT